>CALJLV010000058.1 GCA_937982505.1 uncultured Desulfobacteraceae bacterium
CTTCGAATATCCTCCCTTTGAACAGCAGCTTGCAGGTGGCGCTCGGTTAAAAACTCATTGCCGGAAAAAGCCCGTAGCTTCTCAGTATTTCAGCCCGATGGTGCTCCTGCAGTAGCTCATCCAGGACAGAGCCGTTTTCATCCGAAAGGACCACATCCTCCAGGCGTCGGAAAGGCTCCTTGATGCGCAGAAGGGGCAGGTTACGCTCCCGGTCGACGGGAAGACGCCCGACAAGGGTGCCCTGTGATGGTGCAGTGTCGCTGGATCGCCCGTAGAGAATTTTTTCCAAATCGTTGGCCAGCAGATGATGCCGCTTTTCCCGCTCCTCGCGGATGACTTCCGCGGAAGCTTGACGGAAGGCTTCGAAATTGCCCTCCACACCGGTTTTGATCAGTTTTCTAAGCAGATTGCCTGAGGCCATGGCGCACCTCCCGTTTGCGATTACCGGAGAATAACGGCGAGTGAGGTGATCGCGTTGCAAGGTTGCGGATACCGCCGGTGAATCGGTCACCATTCATTTCAGGTGTCTTCCGAGTTGACGGCTTTATAGAACCCAAAATGGGGATAACAGAGACAGGTAGCCAAGTCAAAGGTGCTTTTGGGCCTCCCTGATCGCGCATTGCCTGCAAAAATATACCATCGGAAGGCATCTCGACTCATCGGTGCAGAGATAATGATCGTGTCAAACGCTCAGGTCCATCGGCGCGTCGCCTTTGAGGACGGCACGGTCCGAGAAAAGAGAATCCGCCGCAACGTCCACTCCAAGGGTCGCCATGATCCGCAGCGCCACCCGTTCCGGGGTGAGATCGCCGCAGTCGACGACATGGTCGGCATAGCGCCGGTAAAGCGGGTCCCGTTCCCGGTGCAGATCCGCCAGATCCTGGCCCGGAGCGCGGATCACGCCCCGCCGGTCCAGATCGCCCAGCCGCCCGGCCAGCACCGGTGGCGGCACGTCGAGATAGACCACCGGCCCCAGGGCCTGGAGCCGGGCCATGCCCGCCGGGCGGTAAACCACCGAACCGCCGGTGGCGATCACCCCGCTGGTTTCGGCCAAACCCTCAAGGTAGCGCGACTCGAGGTCGCAAAACCCGTCGATCCCCAGCCGGCCGATGATTTGTGCCAGGTGCCGCCCCTCGCCCGTCTGGATCAGCAGGTCGGTGTCGGTGAAGGCCAGGGCCCAGTGCTTGGCCAGCAGCACCCCCACCGTGCTCTTGCCGGCTCCGGGCATGCCGATGAGGGCCATGTTCCTGAAGGCTTGGCGCCGGGCCATGCCTATCCCCTCAAGGCCTGATCCAGGTCCGCGATGAGATCCGCGGTCTCCTCGATCCCGGTGGAATAGCGGATCAGGCCTTCCGGAATCCCCATGGCGGCGCGTTCCTCGACCGAACATTCCACGTGGCTGGTGGTGGCCGGCGGCCCCACGATGGTCTCCACGGCTCCGAGGTTGGCCGCCGCGTGGGCAAAGCGCAATCGGGGCAGGAAGCGGGCCACCGCCTCGAGGCGGTTGTCGGCCAGCATGAAGCTGAGCATGCCGCCGAAGCCGCGCATCTGGCGCCGGGCGAGGCCGTGGCCCGGATGGGATTCCAGACCGGGGTAGAAGACCTGCGCCACTCCCGGGTGGGATTCGAGAAAGCGGGCCACGGCCAGGGCGCTCTCATTCTGCTGGCGCACCCGCAGGTGCAGGGTCTTCATGCCCCGCAGGAGCAGGTAGGCCGCCATGGGATCCAGGGCCGCCCCGTTGATCTCGCGGAAATGATAGACCTTATGGATCAAATCGCGCCGGCCGCAGATCACCCCGCCCAGGGCGTCGGCATGGCCGCCGAGATATTTGGTGGCACTGTGCAGCACCAGATCGGCGCCCAGTTCCAGGGGGGTCTGGTTGATGGGGGTGGCAAAGGTGTTGTCCACCACCGTCAGGGCCCCGGCGGATCGCGCCGCCGCGGCCAGGCGGGCAAGGTCCACCACCTTGCAGGTGGGGTTGGTGGGGCTTTCCAGGTAAAGCAGCCGGCATCCCCGGCCGATTTCGGCCTCGATGGCCTCATGGTCGGTGGTGTCGCACAGCACTGCCTGGATGCCGAAGCGGGGCAGAAATTCGGTGAAGATCTGGTGGGTGCCCCCGTAGGTGTCCTTGACCGAGACCACCCGGTCCCCGGGGCCCAGCAGGCCGAAGAGGGCCGCGCTGATCACGGCCATGCCGCTGGCGGCGCTGGTGGCGGCCTCGGCCCCTTCCATGCGGCGCACCTTTTCTTCGAAGACCTGCACCGTGGGATTGGTGTTGCGGCTGTAGATGTGGCCCGGCGCCTGGCCCCGGGCCACGGCCAGCCAGCGCTCCAGGTCGCGGTAGCCGAAGGAAACGCTGTGGACCACCGGCACCTGGGTCGCCTGGTCCAGGAGATAGGCTTCTTCGCCGGCCCACACCGCCAGGGTGCCGGGGGCCGGGGTTGTCTCGGATTTCATTCGATTCTCCTGCGATAGAGGACGATTTGCAGATCGATCAAGCGCCGAACCGGCCGGATCGCCGCCGGAGCCCGCGTGCGGATTCATCCACCGTATGCGATCGGTGAATCCCACAATTTGCCGCGGTTGGCAAGCACCCCCGTGATGGCATCCACGCAGGGGCCCATCATGTCAATGTCCAGCCAGACAATTATCCGGAATGCCATGGATGCACGCGTTTGAAACTTCCTGCGGCCCGGGTTGACGGAGCCTCATCCGCATTGGCCGATTGCCCTGATGCTGACGGGGCCGCACCCTTTGGGAGTTCAGGCGTCAGCCTTTCATCTCCCCGCCGCCCGGGGAATGACGATGAAACCCTTGTATGAAACTTCATGCCTTTCGAGTTTTCCCAACGATCAATCAGGCCGCGCCAGCGGCCGGCGGCAGGGCTCGTCTGAAACTTCGTGCCGTTCGAGTTTAGGAATTTTCTGCAAGGCCCTGCTACAGGATTGGCACCCCGGTAACCCTGCAAGCGGCTTCAAGCGTATTGTCCAGGGTTGCCAAGGGGAGATGTTTCCTCAAGGCCAGGTCCAGGTAGACGGCATCGTAAACCGACAGGTGATGGGTTTTGGCCAGCGGCAGGCATGCGGTGAGGGTGTGTTCGGTGTTTTGGGGATCGATATGAATCGGCAGGCTGGAAAGATGGCCAATGAGTCTTGGCCATTCCGTTTCCCTGATTCGGCCCCGCCGTGTGGCCGATAGAAAAACGTTGGCCACTTCAATTGGCCAAAGAGAGGGAACCACGGCGTAATCCTGAAGGAGGGATTCCAGCAGGGCCGCTGTTCGCTCGGATCCTTCATCCCAAAAGACCCACGCCATGGTCATGGAGCAATCCAGCACAAAGGGCATCAGTGCCGTCTTCCTTCTTCGATCAACTCCCGGATCGAAAGGCCATCGAGATGGTGTTCGGCGCGAAATGCTTTCAATCCCTCGATGGCCGTTTGAATATCGAGGGTTGAACTCCCGGACATGGGGCCGAGCTCCGCCACCGGCAATCCGTGCCGGGTGATGATGAATCGTTCCCCCCGGGCGACCCGCGCCAGCAGCTTGGGAAGATGGGTTTTGGCCTCGAAGACGCCAATTTCAGGCATGTTTAGCTCCTTTCAGACTAGTGTCAGACCAAATTTATTTCGTTTTGTTCAAGCTGTCAAGAAAGGGGCTCTGATGGCTGTCCTTCGGGAGCGAACGGCGCGGACGGTCTCACGCGGAGGCGCGGAGGGCCCTGAGAAGGGCGGGTCACTGGTCACTGGTCACTGGTCATTGGTCACTGGTCATTGGTCATTGGTCACTGGTCATTGGTCATTGGTCACTGGTCATTGGTTCGGGATCCGTAAATGAAACCCTCACGGGTAAACTCCGTCTAAAACCCTCGCATGAAACTTTATGCCTTTCGAGTTTTCCCAACGATCAATCAGGCCGCCCGGCGGCGGGGTTCGTCTGAATCTCGATGCTGTCCGCGTCGATCAGCTCGCGCCGGCGGCCGGTGGCAGGGTTTGCGGGCACACGACGAACGGGTCTCGGGTGCGGCCTCGTTTGCAGTGGCGCCGTCAGGCGCTTGGCGGCAGACTGTGACGGGGCCGAGACATCCGCGGAAGCCCGTTGACACCCGAACCGGTTCGGGCTACTGAGCAGGCTTTCCGGAAACGCCGCCCCCGCGCGGTCAACTCTCCACAGGATGCCGAACCCGCGATGAATTCCAACGACAAACCGTCCCTCTACGTCATCTCCGCGGTCAGCAAGGACCGCCCCGGCCTGGTCCACTCGGTCACCCGGGTCCTGGCGGACCTGGGTGTGAACATCGTCGACGTGGACGCCCGCTCGGTGCGCGGCCATTTCTCCATGTTCCTGGTGGTGGATCTGAGCACCGCCAGGTGCACCTACGACGACATGATGGCGGCTCTGAAGCCGGTGGGCGAAAATTTCGACCTCGGACTGCGGGCCGAACCCTACCGGGCCGGACGCCGCAAGGTGGACAAGCACCTGATGATCCTCACCGTCATGGGGGTGGACCATCCGGGCATCGTGGCCGCCATTTCGGCGATCCTGGCCGAAAACCACATCAACATCGAAAAGATCAAGATGATCGCCCGGGGCGACTACATCGCCATGGAGATCAAGGTGGACATGAGCGAGGTGGACGATCTGGCGCGCATCCGCGACCAGCTCTACGCCTACTCGGAGAAAGACGGCCTGGATGTCTCCATGCGCGAGTATGACGTGATGGAAAAACCCAAGCGCGTGGTGGTCTTCGACTGCGATTCGACCATCATCCAGGCCGAGGTCATCGACGAACTGGCCAAGATCGCCGGGGTGGACCAGGAGGTGCGCCAGATGACCCACCAGGCCATGGCCGGAGCCCTCGACTTCAACGAGGCCATCCGCCGCCGGGTCCGGCTCCTCAAGGGCCTGCCGGGGGACAAGCTGGAACTGCTGGCGCGCTCCATCAGCCTGACCCCGGGCACCGAGGAGCTCATTTCGGCCCTGCGCACCATGGGCTACAAGATCGCGGTCATCTCCGGCGGCTTTTCGTTCTTCACCAACTACCTCAAGGAGCGCCTCAACCTCGACTACGTCTTTGCCAACGAGCTGGAAATCGAAAACGGGATCGTCACCGGAAACCTCAAGGGGGGCATCATCGACGCGGAAAAAAAGGGGGAGATCCTCATGGAGATCGCCCGGCGCGAGAGGGTCTCACCGGACCAGGTGGTGGCGGTGGGCGACGGGGCCAACGACCGCTTCATGCTCCAGAACGCCGGACTGGCCATCGCCTTCAATCCCAAAGAAGTGCTCAAGCAGTACAGCGACGGCATGATCACCACCCGCAACCTCTACGGCCTGCTGCACATGCTGGGCGTACCGGATGAGCGCCCGGACTACCTGGACGGATAGGGCGGTCCGGCGCCCCCCCGGGGGGCGCGAATCGCGCCGATCGGGCGTTAAGGCGCCCGCCTTTCATATCGCACCACACCTTCGAACCCCGACCGACAAACCGCCCCCGCCTCCTCCAGGTATCTCAGGTGGGACAGGGCCTCGCCGGTGGCGAACCACTGCTGGGCCACGGGAAAGGACGCCCAGTCGTCGGCCTGGATGTCCCAGGTCATGCGTGCGGCGGTGTCGAAGGCGCTGCGGGGCCCGTCAGCCAGGATCCGCAGCACCTCGTCGAGCCGCGCCCGGTGGTGCACCTGCAGTTCGCGAATCCGAGGCCCTGGGTCGTCCATCAGGCGTCGATGGCCCGGCAGGGTTCGCCGGATCTTCATGGCGGCCACCTTCTCCAGGCTGGCCAGATAGTCCCTGAGGGGATTTTCCTCGTCGGACCAGCACTGGATGTTGGGGGTGATGTCCACCAGGATGTGGTCGCCGGCGATGAGCAGCTCGTGGCGCGGCTCGTAGAGGCACATGTGCCCCAGGGTATGGCCCGGGGTGGCGACGCAGCGAAACGTGAAGTCCCCGGACCGGATGAGGTCCCCGTCCGCCAGAATCTCCAGGGGCGGGATCCAGTCCGAGCCGAAGCGGTTGCCCGGATGGGCCTCCAGGGCGGCGCGCAGCAGATCCACGGGAAAGCCGTTGCGACCGGCATGCTCGAGCATGGGGCCGAAGCCTTCCCAGGATTCCACGATTTCCGCGTCCGGCCGGTTGAAATAGACCCGGGTGCCCGCAGTCGCCAGCCGGGTCACCAGACCGAAATGGTCGGCGTGCAGATGGGTGATGAAGATGTCGGCCCGGGCCGGGTCGACGTCGATCTGCTTCAGGCCCTCTGTGAGCGCCTGAAAACAGGCGTCATGGTTGAGCCCGGTATCCACGATGAGGCTTCGCTCCCGGTCCCGGACCACGTAGCTGTTGAGATATTTCAAGGGGGTGTTGGGCAGGGGGACTTCGATGCAAAAGAGATTTTCGACGATCTGGTGAATCATGACAGCCACTGCGCCTTTCCGTCTTGCGTCATCGCCATCGGGTGCCGCTTTCAGCACGCTCGGCACCGGGAACTGGAACTTCTATCCGATCCGTTGCGGATAATCAATGTCCCGAATTTTTGCCGTTCATTAAAAAATAGGCTCTACCGATTTCAAAACGGCGGCAACGGGCCCGCGGCGAGCGCATCGGCAAGGCGTTCCCGCAGGGGATTTTGAATGCAACGGCGGTGAAGGCCCCGCTGCGCGCGTCACCGATCCCGCAGCAGCGCGGCCGGAGGCTGGCGCAAGACATGGCCCAGGGCCGGCAGGGCGGCCAGCAGGGCCACGGCGACGATCAGCGGAGCGCTCAGGGCCAGGGCGCCCCAGTCCACCCGGTAGACGAAGGTCCAGCCGAAGCTCTGGCGGTTGATCACATAGATGAGCAGGTAGGAAAGGAAAAATCCGCAGGCCAGGCCGGCGGCCTCTCCGGCCGTCACCAGAAAGGCCGCTTCGGTGAGGATCATGCGCCGGATCTGGCCGTAGGCCCCGCCCAGGGCCAGGAGGGTGTTGAGCTGGCGGGCGCGTTCGAGCACCAGAACGGTGAGGGTCGTGGTGATTCCCAGGGCCGCCACGGCCAGGGCGATGAGCAAAAGAACGGTGGTGATGGCGAAGGTCTCGTCGAAGACCTGGAGGATCGAGGCGCGCAGTTCGGCCCCGCTGACCATGTCGAGCCGCTCGCCGCAGGCGGTGATCAGGGCCTGGCGCAGCGCTTCGATGCGCGGGAGGTTCCCGTCGGCGAAAAAGCGTACCCCGGTCCAGCCCGTGCCCGGGATCCGCGCCGTCAGGGCATCCAGATCCACGAAGACCACCCCGCCCTGGGTGCGGTAGTCGCGGATCACCGCCAAAATCGGCCAGTCCAGGCGCCGGTCCCCCACCTGGGCGGTGAAGCGCTGGCCCGGACCGAGGCCCGTGCGGTGGGCGAAGACCTCCGAGACCACCACCCCCTCCCCCCGGGCCAGGGCCGGCCGCACCGTTTCGGCCGACCCACCGATCCAGACAAAGTCGCCGTGGCGGAAAAAGGCGGCCAGGGGCATGGCCTCCAGGGTGTAGGGGACCGCGGCGTGGTGCAGATTGTAGCGCCGGTGCGGCACGATGGTCACTCCCAGATCCAGGTTGCGCACCGCCTCCACGTCCGCCGGCGCCATGGGATCACGGAAATTGTTGATCTCGGCCATGCGCGGGGCCACGAAAAGATCGCCGGCGATGGTCTGGGACACCCAGACCTCCACCGTGCGCCGGAAGCTGTGGACCATGATCACCAGGGCGCAAAAAAGGGCCACGGCCGTGATCAGGGCCCCGACGCTGACGGCCGTGCGCGTGCCGCTGTCGCGCACGTAGCGGGCCGCCAGAAAAAAGGGCGCCCGGCGGCGCCCGCCGAGGACGGCGGCCCGGGCCCCCAGGTGCCGCAGGCTCCAGGGCGCCAGCAGGGCAAAGCCCACGAAGAGCAGCAGGGTGGCCAGGTATCCGGGAAGGGGCAGCCCCGGCGGACCCGGGACCCGGGCCAGGGGCAGGACCGCCAGGAGGCATCCGATGCCCGCCGCGGCCAGGCGCCTGGCCCGGGCCGGGTAGCGGGGCGAAAGGGGCAACTGGGTCATCACTTCCCGGGGGGCCACCCCCATGGCTTCGCGGGCCGGCTGCCAGGCGGCCAGCACCGATACGGCCACGGTCAGAACGAAGCTCAGCCCCAGTTCCGCCGGGCTGAGCACCAGGCGCTCCACCGCGACGCGCACGAAGAGGGTCGAGACGGTCTGGCTCACCGCTGCCAGCAGGTATTTGACCAGAACGGTGCTGACGGGAATGGCCACGGTCCAGCCCAGAATCCCGAACACCGCCCCTTCGCCGATGAACAGGGCGAAGAGCCAGCCGCGGCCGGCCCCCATGGCCCGCAGGACCGAAAGCTCCTGGCGCCGGGAGGCCGCGTTGAGGGCCACCAGGCTGTAGACCAGAAACATACCCACGAAAAGCGACGCGAAGCTCAGGACCGAAAGGTTGATCTGGTAGGCGCGCACCATGGCCGTGCCTGCGGCCTTGGCCCCGCCCGGCAGGGCCAGGGCGACGCCGGGCGGCAGCCGGGCGGCCAGCAAGTCCCATTCGTCCTCCCCCAGGTCTTCGGCTGCCAGCAGATCGATGCGGTCCACTTCACCCAAGCGGCCGGTGAATTCCTGGAAGGTGGCCAGATCCACGATCACCAGGCGCCCGGCCTCGACGCCCCCGAGTCCGTCGGAGGTCACCCGTCCGGCCACCTCGAAGGCCACCGGGCCCCGCGCATGCTCCAGATCCACCTTCTGGCCCACGCGCCAGCCCAGATCCCGGGCCAGCGAAGCGCCGGCCAGCAGCGTGGCCGGCCGCGCCATGAGGGAGACCCAGGCGGCGCGCGCCGCCCTGTCCCGGTCCTCGGCCTCCCAGGCGCGCAGGGGGCGGTCGAGGATCGGATCGATCCCCACCATGCGAAAACTGCGCTCCGGGTCGGTCGAGGGCCGCACATAGGTGCTCATCACCGGTGCGGCGGCCCGCAGGGCCGGATGGCGCAGCAGCTCGGCCACCAGGGTTTCGGGAACCCCGCCCCCATCGGCCAGCACCACGCGGTCGGCCTTCCCGGCCAGCCGATCCACCGTGTTGGCAAAGGACGCCAGGGAGGCGTCCACGCTCAGGCGAACGCTGGTGAAGACCGCCGCGCCCAGGGCGATCCCGGCCAGAACGGTCAGGGCCCGGCCCCGGTGTCGCAACAGGTGGCGCAGGCTGAACAGGTAAAAGAGGCGCAAAAAAGCGGTCAACTGGCGCATGACCCGTCGCGGATGGCCCCGTCGGCCAGGCAGATTTCCCGGGTGGCGACCCGGTCGGCGATGGTGCTGTGGGTCGCGATGATCACGGTGCGGCCCCAGCGCCGGTTCAGATCGGCCAGCAGGGCCACCACGGCCCGGCCGTTGCGGCTGTCGAGGTTGCCGGTGGGTTCGTCGGCCAGGATGATCTGCGGGTCGTTGATCAGGGCCCGGGCGATGGCGGTGCGCTGCATCTCGCCGCCGGAAAGCTGGGCCGGAAAATGGCGCTGGCGATGGGCCAGCCCCATCCACGCGAGCAGCTCTTCGGCGCGGCGGCGCGCAGGCCCCCGGGGCCGGGCCGCCAGCAGGGCCGGCAGGCAGACGTTGTCCAGGACATCCAGGGTGGGCAGCAGGTTGAAGTTCTGGAAGACCATTCCCACCACCTGGCGGCGGAAAAGGGTCAGCTCCGCTTCGCCGGCCGCCCCCAGGTCCCGGCCGGCCACCACCAGGCTGCCGGCGCTGGGCCGGTCGAGCCCGGCCAGCAAGGAGAGCAGGGTGCTCTTGCCCGAACCGCTCACCCCCTTGAGAACCACCAGGGCCCCCGGCGCCACGGCCAGGTCGACGCCGGCCAGAGCGGTCACCGGGGTGTCTCCCAGGCGGTAGACCCGCGTCAGGGCGCGGGCCTCTATGATGGGTGTGCCGGTCATGGGAAAAGGCTGAGGCCTTGACGCCTCCTGGTCCCCGTGCTCACCAGGAATCCATGTGCATCGCAGCAAAACGGCGATAAGACCATCCGAAAATCTCACCCCCCTGGCCACCCCGTCGATCGAACCGGGGATGCCCGCAGGCGGCGCGTCTACTTGTCCAGATACCCCCGGGCCACCGCTTCGTCGATGAGGGCCTCGGCATAGGCCCACAGCCGGGGCGCCCCCTCGCGCAGGGGGCCCATGCGCTCGCGCACCTGGCCGCTGCGCACCCCGTGGCGCCGCCACTGGCGCCCCTGGGTGCGAAAGTTGTGGATCAGGGGCTGGAGCCGATCCAGGGCGGCGGCGAAACCGGCTTCGGGCGTCCGCCGGGCCTCGAACTCCTCCCACAGTTGTCTGGCCCAGCCGGCCTGGTCCCCGGGCAGAAGACCGAACAGGCGCCCGGCGGCGGCCGCTTCGCGGTCGTGCTGGTCCCGGCGCCCGCGGGGATCGTAGCAGTAGGTGTCGCCGGCATCGATTTCCACCAGGTCATGGAAAAGAAGCATCTGGACCACCCGGGCAAGGTCCAGATCGGGGCGGGGGGCGTATTCGGCCAGCAGGGGGGCCATGACGGCGATGTGCCAGGAATGTTCGGCGGAGTTTTCCTGGCGGGTGCCGTCCATGAGCAGGGTCTGGCGGCGCACCTGCTTGAGCCGGTCGATTTCCACCAGGAAGGCCAGTTGGCGATCCAGTCGCGGCATGGGGTTGTCCTCGGGTGAGGGGTGGATCCAAGATGCACCTCGCCGCGGTGCATAGCACGGCCGGGACCAGGGGACAAGGGCGAGACAATAATGAATCCTCAACAATCGCTTGACCACCGGACCACGTCGAACTATGAAATGAACATATGCTCGTTTTGCGCGTCGGCTTGGGCACACCCGGGCCAACAGCGCACTGATCCAATCCCTTTGTCAAAGGAGGATGCCATGCGCAGAAAATCGATCATCGGGTTGATGGCGGCCGTACTGGTGCTGCTGGTGGCCTCGTGGGCCGCCGCGGAGTACGTCTACAAGGTCAACAAGGAGCACACGGGGGGCAACGTGACCCCCGTGGAAGCCTACGAAATGATCCAGAAGGATCCGGCTCACACCTTCCTGGTGGACTGCCGCACCCGCGCCGAGTACCAGTTCGTGGGCCATCCGGTGGGCGCCGTCAACATCCCGGTGCGCTTCTTGACGGCCCAGGCCGGCGACAAGGGATACAAGGAAGCGGACAACCCGGACTTCGGCAAGGTGCTCAGCGCCCGCTTCAACCCCCAGACCGACACCCTGATCTTCATGTGCCGCAGCGGCAGTCGCAGCTGCACCTCCTGCGACAAGGCCCTGGAAGTGGGGTTTGCCAAGGAGAGGGTCTTCAACATGATGGGCGGTTTCGAGGGCGATCTGAACAAGAACAAGGCGAGCGCCTTTTACGGCCAGCGCTGGGGCGGCGGCTGGAAGCTCGAAGGGCTGCCGTGGACCTACGACATGGACCCCAAGCTGATGTATCCGCCGGACGTGGCGCCCTGAGGGCAGGGCCCTTCACGCCCCCCCGGGATGGCTGACCGGGCTTGCCCCATCCGCGAGAGCCGTCCCTCAATCAAGCGGTCCGGCAGCGGCCAGCGGCCTCTGCCGGATCTGCCCCCCCCCGCATCCGCGTCGCAGGAACCGCCCGGCCCCCTCACCCTGCCGAGCCGGGCGTGCGGCCGCCGGCATGCCCCCAGACGGCAAAAACCGGATCCGCCACGGGATTGGCCGCGTGGTAGCGGTCGGTTTCCGGCCGCGGCCGTCCCCGCAGGGAGTAGGTGAACAGGTCGGCGAAAACCCCGCTTCGCAAAAAATACTCCAGGACCAGGCCCGGTCGCTCGAACTCGTGCAGTTCCGACCAGATGCGGATCGCCTTGGGGGCAAACCAGCGGTTGGAAAAAGTCACCACAAAAACGCCGCCCGGCACCAGGACCCGGGCCACCTCGGCGAAGATCGCCAGGGGATCGGTCAGGTACTCCACCGAGACGGTGCAAACCACGGCATCGAAGCGCCCACTGGGGAAGGGCAGGCGCGGCGCCTGGTTCAGGTCCTGGACCACCCGGCCGGTCAGACGCGCATTGGCCTCCAGTTCGACCCGGTTGAGCCCCAGGCCCACCACCTCGGCCAGAGGGACTTCGGGGGCAAGATGGGAGGCCCAGCTACTCATCAGGTCCAGAACCCGGGCCCCGGCCGGCACCAGCCGCCGGTACAGGCCGGTGACCGCCTCGATGGCCGCGTCGTCGATGTGCTGGACCAGGCGCGGCTGGCGGTAGAACTGGCCGTCCGGGGCGGGGTCCTCCCGCTCCAGGGCCCCGGGTACCAGAAATTCGGTGGGCCGGCCGTTGGCCCGGGCCTGGATCCCCGGTCCGCTGGTGAGCAGCTCCAGCCAGTCGTTGCAGGTTCCGCCCCGCTCTTCGAATTTGGGCCGCACCTCCTCGATAACGGCGGTCACGCGCAGGGGCAGATCGGCCAGAGGGTGGTTGAAATCGGCCCGGATCCCGCCCTCGCCCGTTCCGGTGCACCGGAAGGGGGTGACCGAACCGGGGAAAACCCCGGGCAGTCCCTTGAGGATCCCGGCCGGGTAGAAGCGGCCGTAGCGGGGGACGACGGCCTCTCCGCTGCGCAGCCGGCCGCCGATACAGGCGGGCGAAACCGCGTACACCCGTTCCCCGCGGCGCGGCCCGGTAATCTGGCCGGCGGCGAAATCGGCCTCGATGCGCTCCCCACTGCGGCGGCCCATGAGGGCCGGGCCCAGGGGCCCGCGCAGCAGGTCGCGCCAGAAATTGACCCGGGGCGCATGGAGCCGGTCCGAGTGATGGATCCCGTTTCTTTCCCAGTCGAGCTCAAAGGTGATGGTGGCCAGATTTTCACGGTGGGTCATGAACATGGACCGTATCCTTGGTGGAGGGCGCCGGCGGCACCGGGTTGCAATTGAGAATAATTATCGCAACCATAATGACGGACGGGGAAAAAGCAACCGCAGAAAACGGCGAAATCCGGTGGCCGGGGCGGGTTCAGCCGGATCAAGGCGATGCCGCCGAGCGCAGCGCCACCTTGCGCACGTAGGCCTCGATGTCGCATTTGCGGCGCAGGCCGGAGGCCGTCATGGCGCGCACCTTGCCGAATACCGGCCGCTCGGGCCAGGGACGGTCGTGCCGGCCGAAGATCCAGGCCACACCGGCGTAGGAGTTGGGATCACGCCCGTCGAGGAAATAGCGGTTGTTGAGGGCGAGCAGGGTGGCAAAGGCCTCCCGGGGGCTCGGAGACCAGGCCAGGACCTGCTTGCCCCAGTACATGCGCATATAGTTGTGCATGAATCCGGTGGCCCGCATCTCGGCCATGGCCGCGTTCCAGTAAGGGTCATGGGTCTGACCGGCCTCCAGCTGGGCCGGGGTGTAAAGATGGGGCCGCGTATCGGCGGCATGGGCCGCCAGGGTTTCCCGGGCCCAATCGGGCAGGCCGTCGTAGGCGTCGTAATCGGGCGTGTGGCACACGAAGTTGACGGCCAGCTCCCGGCGCACCACCAGCTCCTCGAGAAAGGCGGCGCGGCTCTCCGGCCCGCATTCGGCCTCCCGCACCCGGCGCGCCAGCCAGACCGGAGAGATCTGGCCGAAATGCAGATAGGGGCTCATCATGGAGACATGGTCGGTCTGGGGCTGGTGGGCATGGGCCGCGTAGGGGTCCAGCGACCGGTTCAGAAAGAGCTGAAAGCGCCGCCGGGCCTCGCCGGTGCCCCCGGTGAACCAGCCCGAGACCGCCGCCACCGGCCCTGCGAGCCGCAGCCGGTCAAGCAGACCGGGGATGTCGGCCGGATCCTCGCCGGCGATGTCCAGGTCCAGGGATGGATGAACGGGACGGAGCGGCGGCCCCGCGGGCTGCAGAAAACGATCCATCTGGCGCAGGATCTTGGGCCGCAGGGTGCGGGCCGCGTACTCGGCCTTGTCCGAGGCCACGCCCGTGGGCACCACCACATCGGTTTCCACCTCCACCACGGGGCACTGGGCCCCGCCGCCCACCGCCCGCCGCCACCGGCGCTGGTGGCGCAGGTAGCCGCGATCACAGACGATCAAGGCGGCCTGCCGCCCCAGTTCGAGGACCACCCGATCCGGCTCGCCCAGGCGCAGAACGAAGCGGATCCCCTGGTCGGCCAGGGCGGCGGCGACTTCCCGCAGCCCCTCGAGCATGAAGGTGTAATGGCGCCGATTGGCCTCCGGATAGCGGTCGCTGAGGGCAAACCCCACCACCGGCGGGAGCCCGAGCCGATTGGCCTCGGCGATGGCCAGGGCCAGCGCCGGATTCTCCTCGACCCGCTGGGCCTGCTGCATCCAGTAAAGGACGAACCGGCCGCTTGCAGGGGGCTGATGGTTGCGCCGCCGCAGGCGCGGGTCCGGCGGGAGGTGGGTCATGTCCACCCTAGGTGGACCTCGGGCCGGAAAGGATCCGTTCGATCTGGTCCCTGAGCTGGGCGATGGTGAAGGGCTTCTGGATGAATCCATCGCCGCCCCGGTCCAGCAGGACCTGGGCTTCGCCCTCGATGCCGTATCCGCTCGACAGCAGGATGCGCACCGTGGGATCGATCCGCTTGAGGCCGTCGAAGGTTTCGGCGCCGCTCATCGCGG
Source organism: uncultured Desulfobacteraceae bacterium (assembly GCA_937982505.1). Classification (GTDB taxonomy): domain Bacteria; phylum Desulfobacterota; class Desulfobacteria; order Desulfobacterales; family UBA2174; genus UBA2174. Next base: position 14,573 of record CALJLV010000058.1, read on the forward strand.
GCATGACGAGATCCAGGATCACCAAGTCGACGGCCTCGCGGGAGTGTTCCAGGAGGGCCAGGGCCTCTTGGCCGCCGGCGGCCTCGAGCACCGTAAAACCGAGGTGCTCCAGCAGTTCCCGGCCGATTTCGCGCACGAAATCCTCGTCGTCCACCAGCAGGACGGTGCGAATCCGGGGGGCGCCGGAACCGGCCCCCGCAGCATCTTCCACCGCGGCGGCCAGGGCCGGCAGGGAAACGGTAAAACAGGTCCCCTGCCCCGGCGTCGAGCAGACCTGGATGTCGCCGCCGTGGCCCTTGACGATGCCGTAGGCCGCGGCCAGCCCCATCCCGGTGCCCCGGCCCCGCGGTTTGGTGGTGAAAAAAGGCTCGAAGATGCGCTCCCGGGTCGCGTCGTCCATCCCCTGGCCGTTGTCGGCCACGGTGAGGATCACGAGGGCCGGTCCCCCGGGGGCCTGGGCCGCCAGCCGGGTGGCGATGGACAGGGTGCCCCCGTCGGGCATGGCGTCGGCGGCGTTGGCGCACAGACTCCACAGCACCTGGGCCAGCTGGGACTTGTCGGCCAGGACCAGGGTTTGCCCCTCGGTCAAATCCAGGTGGATCAGGATATCCTTGCGCGTGCGCGAGAAGGCGTCGATCATCTCCCGCACGATCTGGTTGAGCTCCAGGGAGCGCGCCTCGAACTTGCCCCGCCGGGCGTAGCCGAGCAGTTGGCCGGTCAACTGGCGGCCGCTGACGACGATCTCCTCGATCTTGGCGATCCGCGCCAGGTGGGGGTGGCCGGGGGGCAGATCGAGCTGGATCAGGTTCAGATGCCCCACGATGCCCATCAACAGGTTGTTGAAGTCGTGGGCGATCCCGCCGGCCAGGGTGCCGATGGCCTCCAACTGCTGGACCTGGAGAAGCTGTTCCACGGCCTGGACCCGCTCCTGCTCGAGCCGCTTGAGTTCGGTGATGTCCCGGTTGTTGCCCACCACGAAAAGCGGCTCGCCCCCAGGATCGCGCACGATGGTCATGTGATCCCGGAACCAGCGGTAGCTGCCGTCCTTGCAGCGCATGCGGTATTCCACCGCCTCGCGCTGCGCCAGGGCCGGAGCGGCGTCCAGCAGACGCCGGAGGCAGGCATCGTGGCGCGGGCGGTCTTGGGGATGAATGAGCCGGCTGACCTCATCGTAGGCCATGGCGGCCACGTCCTGTGGACTGTAGCCCAGGATGCGCTCGAAGGCGCGGCTCAGATAGCGGTAGCGGCCCGAGTGAAAATCCCGCCAGTAAAGGATGTCGAAGGAATATTCGAGCACTTCCTGCAGCGGGTCGGCCGGCCCTCCGGAGCTGTCGGGCCCATCGCCTTGAAGGGGTGCATCGTTCATGGTGCCTCTGGGGTAGGAGAAAAACCGGTCCCCCGGCCTCGGCCCGCGCCGGTCCCGGGTTGAGCCCGGCCGGGCGCTTGACCGGATGCAGATGCGTGACCCTATAAAGATTCAGGCCAAAGGTCAAGCCGCAGCGCTCTTGACCGCCGCTCCCGCCAGGGGTATGGTTCGCCGTTTTGTCAACCCTAGCGCCAACCGTGGAACAGCGATGGAAAACCGAATCTTGCGGGCCGATGCGATGCTCCTGGCCACCGCCGCCATCTGGGGCCTGGCCTTCGTGGCCCAGCGGGTGGGCATGGACCACGTGGGGCCGTTTACCTTCAACGCCATCCGCTTCGCCCTGGGCAGCCTCTCCCTGATCCCCCTGGTCTGGCTCGAAGGGCGCGCCCCGGCCCGGCCGGCCACGGCGGGGCCCGTCCGCTTCTGGGGGCCGGCGCTGGCCGGCACGGTCCTTTTCCTGGGCGCCTCGCTCCAGCAGGTGGGGCTGGTCTACACCACGGCCGGCAAGGCGGGCTTCATCACCGGACTCTACGTGGTCTTCGTGCCCCTCCTGGGCCTTTTGTGGGGCCAGCGGCCGGACGCCGGTACCTGGACCGGCGCCCTGCTGGCCGCCGCGGGGCTCTACCTGCTCAGCGTCACCGAAGCCTTCACCATCGCCTTTGGCGACCTGCTGGAACTGATCGGCGCCGTGTTCTGGGCCGGCCATGTGCTCCTCATCGGCTGGCTCTCCCCCCGCCTGCCCACCATGCGCCTGTCCTGCCTCCAGTACGCCGGCTGCGCCCTGCTCAGCCTGGCCGCGGCCCTGGCCCGGGAAACCTTGGCCCTGCCGGGGATCCTGGCCGCCGCGGTGCCCCTTCTCTACGGGGGCCTGGCCTCGGTGGGAATCGCCTACACCCTCCAGGTGATGGCCCAAAAGGACGCGCCGCCGGCCCACGCCGCCATCCTGCTGAGTCTGGAGGCAGTCTTCGCGGCCCTGGGCGGGTGGGTTCTCCTCGGTGAAACCCTCGGCCTGCGGGCCATGGCCGGCTGCGCCCTGATGCTCACGGGAATGCTGGCCAGCCAAGCGCCTCTGTTTGCCGGCGGACTGCGGCGGGTCTTTCATTCAGCGGCCTGACCGGTTTTCGGCGCCGGCGGTCGGATTCGAGGAGTCGCAGGTGTATCATTTCGACGCCATCGGCCGGATCCACTCCTGCTTCAAGGAAAAGTTCGGCATCCCGCGCCAGCCGGGGCTGGTCCCCGAGGCCCGGGCGGTTCTCGAACTGTTTGCCCCCTACGCGCGCCCCGAGGCCCTGGTGGGGCTGGAATCCTTCAGCCACATCTGGGTGGTCTTCGTCTTCCACCGTCATCTGGACCGGGGCTGGCGCCCCACGGTACGGCCGCCACGCCTGGGGGGCAACCGGCGCCTGGGGGTCTTCGCCACCCGCAGCGGATTTCGGCCCAACCCGGTGGGGATCTCGGCGGTGCGTCTCGAAGGGGTGCGTTTCCGGGGAGACAGCGCCGAACTAGGCCTGGCGGGGGTCGATCTGCTGGACGGAACCCCGGTGCTGGACATCAAGCCCTACCTGCCCTACGCCGACGCCCTGCCTGCGGCCAGGGGGGGATTCGCCGGGCAGGCGCCGCCTCGCACAGCCGTTTCCTTCGCCCCGGCGGCCCGGGTGGACCTGGCGCGCCTGGACCCCGACACCCCAGAGCGCCTGGCCGGGCTCATCGTCCAGGTGCTTGCCAACGACCCCCGCCCGGCCTATTATGCCGGCAAAAAGGACGGCCGCATCCACGGCCTGCGCCTCTACGACCTGGACGTGCGCTGGCAGCGAAGCGCGGAGGGGATCGAGGTGGTCAACATCGCGCCCCGCCCGTCGCCGCCAGCGCCGGGCGAGGATGATCCTTCATGAACAAGGTGCTGATCTGCGGCAAGGGGGGCAGCGGCAAGAGCACCCTGGCGGTGCTGGTGGCCCGGCAATTGCAGTCCACCGGCCGGCGGGTGCTGCTGCTGGATGCCGACGAATCCAACCAGGGACTGCACCGGCTGCTGGGTGTCGCCCCGCCCGTTCCCCTGCTGGCGCACCTGGGGGGCAAGGCCGGCCTGCGCCGCAAGTCGGCGCCGGACTTCCCCGGGGCTCCGGCCCGGGCGATCTTCCCATCCCCGCTGGGGATCGCGGATCTGCCTCCGGATTGCCTGGCCGGCGGCGATGGGCTGCACCTGGCGGTGGTGGGCAAGATCGAGCATTTCGCCGAGGGCTGCGCCTGTCCCATGGGCGACCTGACGCGCCAGCTTCTCAAGGCCCTGCGCCTGGCCGGCGATGAAACCGTCCTGGTGGACACCGCCGCCGGGGTCGAACACTTCGGTCGCCGCATCGACGGCCTCTGCGATCGGGTGCTGGCCGTGGTGGACCCCACCTTTCAATCCTTCGACCTGCTCCGGCGCATCCGCGCCCTGGCCGCCGAGGCCCAAAGGCCGCTGGCGGCGGTGCTCAACAAGGCCACCCCGGAGGTGGTCGACCTGATGCGGCGCCAGGCGGGCGAAATCCCGGTGGCGGCCGTCATTCCCAACGATCCGCGGCTCTTCGCCGACAGCCTGGAAGGACGCCCTCTGGGCGGCGCGCCGGCCCAGATCAGCGCCATCGGCGACCACCTGACCGAGGAGGCCCCGTGACCGGTTCACGCCTGACCGAAGTTCTGGCCACGGCCATGGCGGCGCCTCCCCGGGCGGCGATGATCGGCTTCAGCCTCAGCGAGAAGGTCAAGTCCGGCCTGCTCTGGGCCACCTGCTGCGCCCAGCAGGCCGCCGCCCTGGAGGGCCTGCCCCGCCAGGGCGCCCTGGCCCTGACCGAATCGCTCATCGGCATGGTGATGGGGGAAACCCTCTGCGCCCGCCGCCTCACCGCGGAGGCCGACTGGGACGAGGCGGTGCAGTTCATGGACAAGGCCCGGGTGATGATCCGCTCCGGGGTCCCCCAGGAGGCCCCGTTCCACCTGACCCGCGCCCTGCGCCTGGTGGCCGGGATCGGGGAGCGGGCCGCCCGGCGGCTGCAGGACCTGGACCTGCTCTGACCAGCGGCCCGCAAAAAGCGGCCTCCATTCTTCGGGCAGCAGTGGGAAGGCCGGCGCGGCGGCCCTCAGACGGGACGCAGGAAAAAGGCGTTGACCAGGGCCCAGCCCAGCACCAGAACGGTGAGCAGGATCACGGCCGGCCCCAGCCAGCGATCGAAACGGGACTCGGCCCGCCTTTCGAGGTACCCCAGACCGTGGGCCAGGGCCGCGCCCGCCGCCAGGCCGCCCCCGTGGGCCCAGTTGTTGATCCCCGGCATGAGGCCGATGAGGATCAGGCCCACGATCCAGCCGCTGGTCTGGCGATAGACGGCCTGACCGTAGACCCCGCCCCGGCGTCTGCCGTAGTAGAGGGCGGCCCCCACCAGGGCGCAAAGCCCGGCCGAGGCACCGATGGTGAGCACCACTCCGGCCAGATAGGACGCCCAGAACCCCGCCGCCGCCCCACCGGTATAGATGGCCAGCATCCGATGGACCCCGTACTCGCGCAGGATCAGGCGGCCGATCTGGTTCAGGGCGGCCAGGTTGAAAAAGAGGTGCAGCAGCCCCCCGTGCAGGTAGCCGGCCGAAATCAGCGTCCACCAGCGGCCCAGTCGATCGATGGGCAGGGTGCCGCTGGCCCCCAGGCGCAGCAGGCTCCAGTTGTCGGGCGCCAGGAAGGTGAGGGGATTGGCGGACAGATGCACCCGCCCGGCGCTGAGGACAAGCGCCAGGACGAAAAACGCCCCGTTGGTCCAGATCAGCACCCGCAGCAGGGCCTCAGGCGACTCGATCCACCGGGCGGCCCACCACCAGAGGCGCAGGCGCCCGGGAGCGGACAGGCCGCAATGGGGGCAGGTTCTTTCCTCCCGGCCGATCAGACGCCGGCAGCGCGGGCAGATCATCGAGCGAGGCAAGCGGGTAAGATCCATGGGCTTGAGAATCGACGCCTTCCGTAAAAATCAACAATCAAAAAAAATCTGTTCAGGACCGGGCCTGGGCCAGCAATTCGCGCGCATGGGCCAGCGTCTGCGCGCCGATGGTCTCGCCCCCCAGCATGCGGGCGATCTCCTCGACACGGCCCGCGGCGTCCAGGGGCGCGATGGTGGTCCGGGTGCGCCCATCGGCCACCATCTTGACGATCCGGAAATGATGGTCGCCGAACTTGGCGATCTGGGGCAGATGGGTGATGCAGATCAACTGGTGATGGCGCGACAGGGATTTGAGCTGGCGCCCCACCACCTCGGCCACGGCTCCCCCGATCCCGGCGTCCACCTCGTCGAAAACCACCGTTTCGAGGCTGTCGCTGGCCGCCAGGATGGCCTTGAGGGCCAGGACCACCCGGGACAGTTCGCCCCCCGAGGCGATGGCCGCCATGGGCTTGATGGCCTCGCCCACGTTGGGCGCCATCATGAAGGCGGCCTGGTCGATGCCCGTCTCGCCGATGAGGGCCCCGTCCACCGTCAGATGGGGGTCGCTGCGGGCATCGGCCGGGGACGGGGTCAGGACCACCTCGAAACGCGTCCCGGCCATCCGCAGAGCACCGAGGGCGGCTTCCACCTGGCGGCCCAGGGCCGCCGCGGCTTGCCGGCGGGCGGCCGAAAGACGCCGGCAGGCGCCGGCCAGGCGGGCCGCGGCGGCCTCGATGGCCTTGCGGGTCTGGGCGATTTCCTCGTCCAGGTGCACCATCCCGTCCAGCTCGCGGGATATCGTTGCCAGCCGCGCCTCCACATCCGCCAGGCGACCCCCGTATTTCTTTTTGAGCCGCCGCAGGACCTCGAGGCGCTCCTCGACCTGCTCCAGACGCCGTTCGTCGACCTGGAGGGTGCCCAGGCAGTCGCGCAGATCGGCCGCGAGCTCCGTGATCAGCACCCCGATCTCATCGAGCCGCTGCACCATGGGGCCCAGGCGGGCATCGATCTCGGCCGCCCGGGAGAGGCTTTTTCCCACGCCCGCCACCTGTTCCAGGGCCGCGCCGTCGGCGCCGTAGAGCACTTCGATGCCGCCGCCCAGAGCCTGAATAAGCGCCTCGGCGTGGCGCAGCCGCTGGCGCTCCTGCTCCAGGGCCAGGTCCTCCCCAGGGGCGATGCGGGCCGCCTCGATTTCGCTGCGCTGAAAGCGCAGCAGTTCGATCCGTTCGTCCTGGTGGGCCCGGCGCGCCTCCAGGGACCGATGGGCCTCGATCAGGGGCAGAAGCCGCCCGTAGTCCCGCGCCACTTCGCGGCGCAGGTCCATCAGACCGCCGAAGCGATCCAGAATCAGCAGGTGCTGTTCCTCCCGCAGGAGGCCCTGGTGGGCATGCTGGCCGGAGATGCTGGCCAGATTTTCGGTGAGGGCGCCGAGCACCGCCACCGTGGCCAGGCTGCCGTTGACGTAGATGCGATTGCTGTCGTCCCGGCGGATGACGCGGCGCACCACCAGGCCGTCGCCCGGAGACATCCCCTGGTCGGCCATGGCGCGGCCCGCGGGACTGTCGGCGGCCACCTGGAAGAGGGCTTCGAGTTCGGCGCTTTCCGCGCCGGTGCGGATCAGCCGGGCCGAGGCCCGGGCCCCCAGCAGAAGACCCACTGCGTTGATGATGATCGATTTGCCGGCCCCCGTCTCGCCGCTGAAAATCGTCAGCCCCGGCTGGAAACGGATGCGCAGATCCTCGATGATGGCAAAGTTTTTGATCGCCAGTTCCTGCAGCATGACGCCGTCGCGAGCCTCGCAGGGTGCCTCATGTCAGTCTAACTCGTTATGATGAAAGGCAATGTATGCCACAGCAGCCCATGCTTGTAAAGCGCCTCCCGGGCCGCCACCGCAAAACCCTTGCACGCCCTGCGCCGAGAGGCTATAGCCCCCGGAGGAAGGACGGCCCCGGCGGTCGCCCGGGCCGCCCGCTTTTCACCCCCCCGCGGGCCGCCGGCGCGGCGCGCAGAACCGAGGCTGAGGCCGATGCGGCAACCCAGGTCAAGACGCCCCGGGAGGCGGGGCATGGATGGCGTTCTCCTGCTCGGACTGCTCCTCTGCTGGGCCGCCCCGGTCCTGGGGGACGACGGCGGCGCGCCCTGCCACCCCATCCGCATCGAGGCCGCCGTCATCTGCGCCGAGCTGGCCGCCACCGACGCCGAGGTCCGCCAGGGGCTGATGGGCCGCACCCGCCTGGCCCCGGATGCCGGCATGCTCTTCATCTACGCCCGGCCCAGACGGCTGAGCTTCTGGATGAAGGACACCCTTCTGAGCCTTGACATCGGCTTTTTCGATGCCGCCGGGGTGCTCCAGGAAATCCATCCCCTGGTGCCCCTGGACCTCAGATCCGTGGTTTCCCGCGGCGACGGCATGCGCTTCGCCCTGGAAGTGCCCCGGGGCGGGTTCGCCCGCGCCGGCCTGGAGATCGGCGCCCGCATGGATCTGGGCAGCGTGGACGCCGCCCTCAAGGCCCGGGGCTTTGCCGTTTCGGTGCAGCCGCCCCCGGCGGCTCCCCCATTACCGGAGGAATGGACCCCATGAGCAAACGCGCCTGGAAACCGGGCACCATGATCTACCCCGTACCGGCGGTCCTGGTCACCTGCGGCACCGCCGCCGAGGGGTTCAACATCATCACCGTGGCCTGGACCGGCACGGTCTGCAGCGATCCGCCCATGGGCTACATCTCGCTGCGGCCCGAGCGTTACAGCTACGAGATCATCCGCCGGAACAGGGAATTCGTCATCAACCTGACCACCACGGACCTGGCCCGGGCCACGGACTGGTGCGGGGTCAAGTCCGGCCGCGACGTGGACAAGTTCAAGGCTCTGGGGCTGACTCCGGTCAAGGCCCAGAGCGTCGCGGCCCCCCTCATCGACGAATCTCCCCTGAACATCGAATGCCGGGTGTCGCAGATCCTGCCCCTGGGCACCCACCACATGTTTCTTTCCCAGGTGGTGGCCATCAACGCCGACGAGCGCTACATCGATCCGCGCACCGGCGCCTTCGCCCTCTCCCGGGCCAATCCCATCTGCTACCTGCACGGGCGCTACTTCGCCCTGGGCAAGCGCGTGGGCACCTTCGGCTACAGTGTGCGCAAGCGCAAGGCGCAGCCCAGACGCTCCGCCTCGGCCGGTGAGTCGCCAGCTGAAGACGGGCGGGCTTGATCCTCTTGATGACGCGTGCCCCGATCCCCGAGGCAGGTACGGCAGCGGCCGCGGCCCAGGCTCCGGGCCCGGCGGGGCGGGCGGCGGGGAAACGCGCTATTCCTGGCCGTCCAGGACCTGGCGCAGGATCTTGTCCAGCTCGCGTAAAATGACCGGTTTGAGAACGAAGCCGCGGATGCCGATGGCCTCGGCCTTTTCCCGGGTCATGGTTTCGCTGTAGCCGGTGCACAGGATCACCGGCAGGTCGGGACGCTGTTCGAGAATGCGCCGCGCCAGGATGTCGCCGGTCATGCCCGGCATGGTCATGTCGGTGATGACCAGATCGAAGGCCTCCGGGGCGCGGCGGAAATGGTCGTAGGCGGCCAGGCTGTCGCTGAAGGCCGCCACCTGGTAGCCGAGGCGGCTGAGCATCTGCTGGTTGACATCCACCTGGATGGCCTCGTCGTCCACGAACAGGATCCGCTCGGAGCCCGTCCGCAGCAGGGACGGCGCCGACGCCGGGGCCGTCTCGGCGTCCACCCGAATCACCGGCAAAAAGACGTCGAAGGTCGAGCCCTGGCCCGGGGCACTATCCACGACGATGACCCCGCCGGCATCCTGGACGATCCCCTGCACCACCGACAGTCCCATCCCGCTACCGTCGCTCTTGGTGGTGAAAAACGGATCGAAAATCCGCTCGCGCAGCTCCGGCGCGATCCCCGTCCCCGTATCGCGCACCCGCAGCCTCAGGTAGCGCCCGGGCCCCAGGTGGGGGTGGCGGGCGGCCAGGGCCGGATCCAGGTCCTCGGAGGTCAGATCCACCTCGAGTTCGCCGCCGCTTTCCCGCATGGCATGCTGGGCGTTGGCCGCCAGGTTCATCAGGACCTGATGCACCTGGGTGGGGTCGGCCAGGACCGTGTCGTCGCTGACGATCCGCTGGCGGATGGCGATGGTGGTGGGCAAGGTGGACCGCAGCAGCTTGAGGGCCTCTTTGACGATGCTCTTGACCTGCACCGGTCGCGGGTCCTGCTCGCTCTGGCGCCGGAAGGCCAGGATCTGCTTGACCAGGTCGCTGGCCCGCCCGCTGGCCTTGAGAACGTTGAGCAGGCTGCGCCGGGCCGGGCTGTCTTCGGGGATGTCCTGCAGCGCGATCTCGGTGTAGCCGATGATGGCCGCCAAAATGTTGTTGAAATCATGGGCGATCCCCCCGGCCAGGGTGCCGATGGCCTCCATCTTCTGGGCCTGGCGCAGCTGGGATTCCATGAGCAGCTGGCGGCTGAGGTCGCGCCTCACCGACACGTAGCCGCTGATCCGCCCGAGGCTGTCGCGGATGGGACCGATGCGAACCTCCTGCTCGATGAGGCGGCCGTCCTTGCAGCGGTTGACCAGGCGCCCGCTCCAGACTTGGCCGGCGGCGAGGGTCTGCCACATCTGCCGGTAGAAGGCCCGGTCCTGGCGGCCGCTCTGGAGAATGGACGGCTTGCGACCCACCACTTCGGCACGGGCGTAGCCGGTGACCTCCTCGAAGGCGGGATTGACGTAGCGAATCGTCCCGGAGGCATCGGTGACGAGGATGTCATCGGTGCTCTGTTCAACGGCGGCAAGGTACCCCGGGCACCCGATCTCGCCGTCCTGGGGCCAGGTGGTATCGCGGTGGTCTGAACTCATCCTCTGCTCCGTTCCCCGGCCGGTCGAGCGCCCGGCAGGCGAAAAGGTGTCGTCTCCAGGGCCGGCGGCCGCCAGCGCGGCCGCAAGGCTGGCCCCCCCGTCGTCCCGGGCCGGGCATCAATCCCGGACATGGGCGAACCCCGATTCGAAGGCGGCCAGATTCACCGCCGCGAATTCGGCCTTGGTGCGGGTGCGGATGGTTTCGCGGACCGCATCGGCGTCCAGCGGCAGGTTGCCGACCCGCAGGAGCGCCCCCAGCAACACCATGTTCACGGAAAGAATGCTGCCGGCCGCCTTGGCCAGGGCCGCGGCGTCCAGGGCGACCAGGCGCGCCACCCGGGAGCGGATCAGATTCTGGAGGTGTTCCAGGTCCGGGTAGACACCCCGGCCGATGGCCACCGTAAAGGGCGGCAGGGGCGTCAGATTGGTGACCACGACGGTCCGGGCATGACACTTGTTCAGGGCCCGCAGGGTTTCGAGAGGCTCGAAGCCCACCACCAGGTCCGCCTCCCCGTCGCTGATGATGGTGCTGTGGGCATCGCCGAAGACCAGGGCCGATTCGACCACCCCTCCGCGCTGGGCCATGCCGTGAATTTCGCTCATGCGCACCGGCACACCGGCCGCCAGGGCCGCCTCGCCCAGCACCTTGGAGGCCAGCAGGTTGCCCTGCCCGCCCACCGCCACGATGATCAGTCGCTTGGTTTCCATCTGAAGTTTCCCGTATGGGTTGCGCGTTGAGCCAGATCCGCGAGTTTTCAACGGTCCTTCATCCGACCGGCCCGCCCCTCCCCAATTTCCAGTTTCCAGTTTCCAGTTTCAACCTTCCCGGACCGGCACGATGGCATGTTCCGGGCAGATCTGGGCGCAGACGCTGCACCCGGTGCACAGATCGGCATCGATGCGCACCTGCTGGCCGTCCAGGTAAAAGGCCGGGCAGCCCAGCTGCTGGATGCAGTCCCGGTGGTTGCGGCACTTGTCGCCCACCCGGAAGGCCTTGGCCCGGGGCCGCTTGAGGCTGCGGGCGTAAAGGGTGCAGACCTCCTGGCTGATGACCACCGAAACCCCCTTGAAGGCGATGGCCTCGCGGATGGCGGCCACGCTTTTTTCCACCCGGTAGGGGCGCACCACCGTCACATGGCCCACCCCCAGGGCCCGGACCACCGCCTCGATGGAAACCCGTCCGAAGCCCTGAATCCCCAGGGCCGCCATGTCCACCCCGGGGTGGGGCTGGTGGCCGGTCATGGCGGTGGTGCCGTTGTCCAGGATCACCAGGGTGATGTCGTGCTGGTTGAAGACGGCGTTGACCAGGCCGGGGATTCCCGAGTGAAAAAACGTCGAATCGCCGATAAAGGCGATGACTTTCTTGTCCGTGGCGGCGGCGAAACCGCAGGCCGTGCCCACCGAGGACCCCATGCAGATGAGAAAGTCGCCCATGGAAAGGGGGGGCAGGAACCCCAGGGTGTAGCAGCCGATGTCCGTGGGGCAGATGGTCTCGACCCCCTCGGCGGCCTTCTTGACGGCGTAGAAGGTGGCCCGGTGGCTGCAGCCGGCGCAGAGGTTGGGCGGCCGCTGGGGCAGATCGGGCACCTCGCTGCGGTCCACCGTGGACACCGCCGGTGCCTCCAGCCCGAAATAGACCGCCAGGCAGCGGCGCACCAGGGCCGGGTCGAATTCGTAGAGGCGCGAGAAGAGGTCGGCGCCCTTGCCCCGGATGGGCACGGTGATCCCCGAGGCCTGGGCCGCAGCCCGGGCCGCCTCCTCGAGGTAGGGCTCGCCCTCCTCCACCACCAGCACCCGTTCGCAGCCGGCCACGAAATCGGTGATCATCCGCTCGGGCAGGGGGTGGGAAAACCCGATGCGCAGGATCCGCACCCGGTCGGTCAGGTGCAGGTCGGCCACCGCGTCCAGAACGTAGCCGTGGCTTACGCCGCTGCAGATCACCCCCCAGGTGCCGCTGCCCGTCACCCGGTTGAAGGCCGACGCTTCGCTCAGGGCGGCGGCCTTTTCCCAGTTTTCCAGCAGCCGGACGTGGAGCCGGCGCGAAACCGCCGGCACCGTCACGCAGCGCAGGGGTTCCTTGATGAAATCGCCGCGGGTTCGCGGTTCGGGCAAAGGCCCCAGGCGCACCGGAGCGGTGCTGTGATTGATGCGGGTGGTGGTGCGAAACAACACCGGTTCGCCCAGCTGCTCGGACAGGTCGAAGGCCGCCGCCATCATGGCCCGGGCCTCGTCCACCGAGGAGGGTTCGATCATCGGCAGGCCGGAAAGCTTGGCGTAGTAGCGGTTGTCCTGTTCGTTCTGGCTGGAGAACATGAACGGATCGTCGGCCGTGAGAATCACCATCCCGCCGCGCACCCCCACGTAGGCCAGGGTCATCAGGGCGTCGGCGGCCACGTTGAGCCCCACGTGCTTCATGATGCTCAGGGACCGCAGCCCGGCGTTGGCCGCCGCCGCGGCCACCTCCAGGGCCACCTTTTCGTTGGTGGCGTACTCGAAGGTCAGATCGGTGCGGCGCGAGATCTGGAACAGGTGAAGGGAGATCTCCGAGGACGGGGTTCCCGGATAGGTGCTGGCCACGGCCACCCCGGCCTCCAGGGCCCCGCGGGCGATGGCCTCGTTGCCCAGCATCAGCATCTGTTGGCCGGGCGCATCGGTGAGCAGTCGGTGCATGGTATCATCCTCGATGGTCATTGGGGGATAGCGTCGCTTCACGAGCCTCCGGGAACACGCGCCCATCCGGAGCCCGCCTGGGCGGGCGCCCCGGACGCCGGGTCACTTGCACGGCTCGGCATTTATAGCAACAGGATCGGCGCCCTGTAAAGGCGCTTGCCATTTGAAAATCCTTTACAACCCCCGGACCTTGCTCTAAGCTGCGCCCCAACAACCGTTTGTGAGGAAACGCCATGCAACCCCATCGGACGCTCGTGCTGGCCACGCGCAACCCGGGCAAAACCGCCGAAATCACCGATCTGCTCAAAGATTTCCCCATCACCATCAAGAATCTGGACGACTTCGGCCCTATCCCCGAGGTGATCGAGGACGGGGTCACCTTCGAGGAAAACGCCTACAAGAAGGCCAGTCAGACGGCCCGCATCCTCGGGCTGCCCGCCATGGCCGACGACTCCGGGCTGATGGTGGCGGTTCTGGACGGAGCCCCGGGGGTCTTCTCGGCCCGCTACGGCGGCCCGGGGGCCACGGATGCCGAACGCTGCCGCCGCCTGCTGGCCGACATGCGCGGCCGCAGCGACCGGCGGGCGGCTTTTGCCTGCGTGCTGTCCATCGCCGTGCCCACCGGCCCGGCCCTGACCTATGAGGCCCGCTGCGACGGCCTGATCACCGAGGCCCCGGCCGGCGCCAACGGTTTCGGCTACGACCCGATCTTTTTCTATCCGCCCCTGGGCCGCACCTTCGCCGAACTGAGCCTGGCGGAAAAGAGCCGCGTCAGCCACCGCGGCCTGGCCCTGCGGGAGCTGCGCGGCGAGTTCGACAAGGTCCTGCGGTGGATCCGGATGCAGATGCCCGCCCCGCCACCGGTGGGCGGCCCCCACGGCCCCTGAGCCGGACCTCCGCCCGGCAATTCGCCGTTTTCACCCAGAGCGGGTTTCCGCCTCAACCCCGAGCTGGGGGGACAGACGCCCGCACGCCCCCATCAATAAGGAGAAGAACGATGGTCAAGGTCAAATCCTACGACATCGCGCAGGCCATCGGCGGCATCCAGACCCCGGAAGCAGCCACCGCCCTGTTTCGCGAAACCCTTAGCGTGGAACATTTCGAGCGCATGCAGCGGATCCAGACCCCGGCCGTGCGCATCAAGGTGGCCAACGCCATCGCGCTTTGCCAGCCGGACCGGGTCTTCATCAATACCGGCACCGAGGCCGACCGGGCCTTCATCCGCAAGCTGGCCATCGACAACGGCGAGGAAAAAGCCCTGCCCATGCCCGGCCACACGATCCATTACGACCTCAAGGAGGAGCAGGGGCGCATCATCGACCGGACCTTCTACATCGTCAACCCGGACGAGGCGGTCAGCTCCCTGGCCAACAAGATCCTGCGCGACGAGGCCCTCAAGGACGTGCGCGAAAAAATGCACGGGATCATGAAGGGGGCCACCATGCTGGTGGGCTTCTACAATCGCGGCCCGGTGGGGGCCCCGGTCTCCAATCCGGCCCTGGAGATCACCAGTTCGGCCTACGTCATGCACAGCGCCGAAATCCTCTACCGCAACACCTTCGAGGCCTTCGACCAGGAGGTGGTGAGCCGCGGCCACCTGTACACCAACATCCACAGCCAGGGACCCAACCGGGCCGAGGATCTGCCCAACGCCCGGGTCTACATGGACCGGGGCGACCGGACCACCTACAGCTGCTTTTGCACCTACGCCGGCAACACCCTGCTCCTCAAGAAAGGGAACCACCGCTTCTCGGTGGACAAATCGGTCTACGAGCACCGGGGCAGTGAACTGGCCGAGCACATGTTCATCACCGGGATCACCGGCACCGGGGGCCGTGTCACCTGGTTCGCCGGGGCCGCCCCCAGCGGCTGCGGCAAGACCACCACGGCCATGGCCGGCGACCATTTCGTGGGCGACGACCTGGCCCAGATGTGGATCGCCGCCGACGGCACGGTGCGCTCCATCAACCCCGAGTGCGGCATCTTCGGCATCGTCGAGGACGTCAACTGGGAGGGCGATCCGCTGCTGATGGAAGTGCTGCGCAAGCCGGGCCACGAGGTGATCTGGAGCAACGTGCTCATCGACGAAAACGGGGTTCCCCAGTGGACCGGCAACGGCGAGCCGATGCCCACCAGAGGCGTCAATTTCCAGGGCCCCTGGGAGGCCGGGATGAAGGATGCCAAGGGCAAGCCGGTGCCCGTGTCCCACCCCAACGCCCGCTGCACCGTTTCCGCCCGGGCCCTTTCCAACTGCTCGGACAAGCTCGATGATCCGGCCGGGGCCGAAACCCGGGTGATCACCTACAGCGGCCGGGACGCGGACACCATGCCCCCGGTCTGGGTGGCCAAGGGGCCCGACTACGGGGTGGTGATCGGGGCCTGCATCGTCTCGGCGGCCACGGCCACCGAGGTGGGGGCCACCGGGGTCAAGCGCGCCCCGTGGGCCAACGCGCCTTTCATCCCCGGGTCGCTGGGCGACTACATGGACGCCCAGTTCAAGTTTTTCGGCTCCCGGCAGATCGCCGACGACAAGCGCCCCATCCTGGCCGGCCTGAACTACTTTCTGACCCACGAGGCCCGGGGCGGCACGGGGCGCAAGCTGCTGGGGGAAAAACGGGACGTCAAGGTCTGGATGGCCTGGCTCGAGCGGCGCGCCCACGGAGAGGTCAAGGCCATCGATACCCCCATCGGGTATCTGCCCCTCTACGCGGATCTCAAGGGGCTCTTTGCCGACCTCATCGCCAAGGACTACCCTGAGGCGCTCTACCACCAGCAGTTCTCCCTCTACGTGGACAATATCCTGGCACGCCTCGAACTGCAGATCGGTGCCTACCACAACGAGCACAAGATTCCGGCCCGCCTGTTCGAGATCCTTTTCGAGCAGCGCGGCGGACTGCTGGCCCTGCGCCAGGTGTTCGGGCCGGTGGTGTCGCCCGAGCAGCTGGTGGGCATCTGTTGACCCGCGCCGCGGCGCAACGGCCACCGGTCCTGCGCACCCTCTTTTCGAGCCGCATGCTGGTGGCCCTGCTCATGGGGTTTTCCTGCGGGCTGCCCCTGCTGCTCACCGTCACGGTGCTCCAGGCCTGGATGACCGAGGCCGGGGTGGACCTGGCCCTTATCGGGCTGATGGCCCTGGTGGGCCTGCCGTACACGGTCAAGTTCCTCTGGGCCCCGGTGCTGGACCGTTTCACCCTGCCCCTGCTGGGCCGCCGGCGCGGCTGGCTCTTCCTCGCCCAGGCGGCCCTGGCCCTGTCCATCGTCCTGCTGGGGTTCACCGATCCGGGCCACCACCCCTGGCAGGTGGCCGCCGCGGCCCTGCTGGTGACCTTCTTTTCCGCCTCCCAGGACATCGTGGTGGACGCCTACCGGCGCGAGGACCTGGCCGACAACGAACTGGGGCTGGGGGCCTCGCTGTACGTCAACGGCTACCGCCTGGGGATGCTGCTGGCCTCCGGGGGAGGGCTGATCCTGGCCGACCACATCAGCTTTCGCGGCGTCTATCTCGTGATGGCGGCCTGCATGCTCCCGGGCCTGGCCACCACCTGGTGGTGCCGCGAGCCGCCCCTGAGCGCCGGGCGCCCGCGGACCCTGCGCGACGCGGTGGTGGAACCGCTGGTGGAGTACTTCCAGCGCCCGGGGGCCCTGTGGATCCTGGCCTTCATCCTGCTGTACAAGATCGGCGATTCCATGGCCGGCGCCATGACCACCCCCTTCTACCTGGAGATCGGCTTCACCAAAACCGAGATCGGGGCGGTGGTCAAACTCTTCGGCTTCTGGGCCACGGCCGCCGGCGCCCTCATCGGCGGGCTGTTCATGCTGCGCCTGGGCATCGGCCGCAGCCTGTGGGTCTTCGGGGTGTTGCAGGCCGTCTCCACCGCCGGGTTCGCCCTGCTGGCCCGGATCGGACCGAGCCTGCCCTGGCTCGGGGGGGTGATCGCGTTTGAAAACCTCACCGGCGGCATGGGAACCGCGGCCTATGTGGCTTTCATGGCCAGCATCACCCACAAGAGATTCACCGCCACCCAGTACGCCCTGCTCAGCAGCCTGATGGGGGTGCCCCGGGTGATGGCCGCGGCCCCCACCGGGGCCATGGCCCGCTGGCTGGGATGGGAGGCCTTCTTCATGGCCTGCGTCTTTCTGGCCATTCCCGGAATGCTGCTGCTGGTCAGGTTCGCCCCCTGGCGGACGACGCGGGAAAACTTGTCCGGCTGAACGGCAGGCCTTATGGTTGGACCCGGCCGGGTGCCACCGCCCGGCCCATCCCGAGGACCCTGGTGTGATGGCGAAAAAAAACCGCTCCGAACCCCACAAGCCGACGCTGCCCACCCGCCGGGACCTGGCGCAGGCCCGGCGGCAGATCGTCCGCCTGGACGGGCACCAGGCCCTGGCCCGCATCCTGGAGGCCCCTCTGCCGGCCACCCTGGTCCAGTCCTTCGACGCGGTCGACCTCCATCTGCTGATCCACGAGATCGGTCCGGCCGACGCCCTGCCGGTTCTGGCCCTGGCCTCGGAGCACCAGATCCAGTACCTGCTGGACGTGGAATCCTGGTCCCGGGACCGGCTGGACAACCCGGCCCTGACCCGCTGGCTGTCCCTTCTGCTGCAGGCCGATCCGGCGCGCATGATTGCCTATCTGGCCCGCTGCCAGACCGGACTGCTGCGCCACTGGTTGTGGTGCAACCTCCAGATCCGGGTGCGCGAGCACGACCAGGAGCCTTCCGAATTCGGCGAAGACTGGTTTTCCCTGGACAATGTGTTTTTCATGCGCATCGCGGCCGATCCCGCCCTGGGAACCGCCGACGGGGAAGCCGTGGCCGACCGCGAAAAGTTCATCCAGGAGTGCATCGAGCGGCTCGCGGACCACGATTACGCCTATTTTCGGGACCTGCTCATCGATTCGACCGGCCTGATTCCCGCCGAGCACGAAGAGGAGGCCCTGCGCCTGCGCCGCATCCGCCTGGCCGAAAAGGGTTTCCTCCCCTTCGAGGAGGCCATCGGGGTCTATCAGCCCCTGAGCCCCGAACGCTTTCGGGCCCTCGGCCCAAAGCATTTTGAATGGCGCGACGAAGACGGCCGGCCCCTTCCCGTTCCCTGCCACGCGGCCGGGGCCCGGCCCCAGGGCGGCGTCTTTGCCCAGGCCCTGGCCCGGGCCGCCGCCGCCGGAGAGGACCTGGCGCGCGCGGAGGCCGAATTCGCCGGGCTCTGCAACCAGATCGCCGCGGCCGATCAGCAGACGGTGCGCCAGCGCGAGGCCCTGGCGGCTCTGGCCCGCAAGGCGGCCGGGTACCTGGACATCGCCCTGGAGGTGCTGGCCCAGAAGGCGGGACGGGTGGACCTGAACGCCGCCGCGGCCCTGATCCGGCGCCATGCCCTGGGCGACATCTTCCGGGTGGGATACGGCCAGGCCCTGACCCTCAAGTGGGAGGCCGACGCCTGGCAGCGCCGCAGCTGGTACCGCGGCCAGGGCCTGACCCTGACCTTCTGGGACGAAGCCGGGCTGGGGGTGCTGGGGGGCTTGCTCATCAAGCGCCCCCTGTTCTTCGACAACTTCGCCACGGGGGTCCTGTACCGCGAGTTTGCCACCCTGGACGATGTGCGCCGGACCCGGCGCACCCTGGAGTGCATCATCGCCCTGGACGAACTGCTGGCGCGGTTTGCTTTTTCCGGCCGGCCGCTGGCCGGGTTGGGGGGACTGACGTGGAAGAACCTCCTGCTCACGGCCTGGGCCTGCGAACAGGAGGGCATCGCCAGCGACGCGCCGGCCATTGCCCTGACGGCCCTGCGCGCCTTCATGGCCGGCCTGTGGACCACCCGGGGCAGGATCCGCACGGCCAGGCGGCGCGATTTTCTCGACTGGCTGGCCCGGCGCAGCGACCAGCCGGCCGAGGCGGTATCCGCGGCCCTGGCGGCCGTGCTGGAAGATCTGTTCCGGGAATTGGAGGCCGAGTACGGCCGGGTGGACATCCACCGCCTGGACCGGCGGCTGATCCGTCTGTTTCGGGTGGTCTGAGATGACCGGGCCGCCCCTGCTGGCGTCCCTGCCGCGCCCGTGGCGCGGAAAGGCCCGCCTGACGCCGGGTGCCAGGAGGCGCCTTTCGGCCCAGATCCTGGCCAAGACCCTCGATCTGGGGGCCTCCCTGGCCGGCATCGCCTACGGTGCGACCCTGCGCACGTCCCCTTCCCACCGCGGGGCAGCGGTTCGCTGGCCCGCCGATGCCCGCTCGGCCGTCGTTCTGGCCCTGGTCCATCGCTCCCGCAACCCGGACCTGGACCGCTGGGACGGACAAAAGGGCGGCACCCCGGGCAACCGCGCCCTGATCCGGATAAGCGCCGCCCTGGTCCACTGGCTCCGGCAGCGCCACGGGATCCTTGCCCACTCCATGCCCTATCAGATCGCCCAGGGGGGCATCTTCGTCAAGGACGCCGCGGTGATGGCCGGCCTGGGGGCCCTGGGGCGCAACAACCTGGTGGTCACCCCGGCCTTCGGCCCCCGCATCCGCCTGCGGGTGGTGCTCACCCGTGCCCGCCTGGCGCCCACGGGCCCGCGATACGATTTTGAACCCTGCGCGGGTTGTGCCGCTCCCTGCCAGGCGGCCTGCCCCCAGGCGGCCTTCCGCAGCGGCGCCTACGACCGCCAACGCTGCCTGCGCCAGATGGCGGCGGACCAGGCGGCAGCGCCGGAAGGAATCCGCTATTGCCGGCGCTGTGAACTGGGCTGCCCCGTGGGGATGCCGGCGGCCGCAGATTTCGAGGACCCTGGCCATCGGGGAAGCTGAAGTCCGGTTTCTCCCGCGGGTCCAAAACCCTGGAGGACGATTGGCATGCTGGACGCCGTTCCCGCGGTGGTACGCCTCTTTCTGGTCTTCGGCCTGGTGCTGGCCGCCATCCGTCTCGGACTCTCCCTGGGCAATGCCTTTGCCATGGGGGCCCTGATCCTGGGACTGATCTTCGGCCTGCCGCCGATGGCCATCCTGGAAGCGGCGGCCCGGGCCCTGGCCGACCCCAAGACCCTCTGCCTGTCCGTCATCGTTTCACTGATCCTGGTGCTGAGCCACAGCCTGGAGGCCTCGGGACAGATGGAGCGCCTGCTGGACCGCTTCCGGGGGCTGATGGCCAGCCCGCGACTGAACATCGTCGTCTTTCCGGCCCTCATCGGCCTGCTGCCCATGCCCGGCGGGGCCATCTTCTCGGCCCCCATGGTCAAGCGCATGGGGGCGTCGGCGGGCCTGTCCGGGGCCCAGCTCAGCTTCATCAACTACTGGTTCCGCCATCTGTGGGAGTACTGCTGGCCCCTGTACCCGGGGGTCCTGCTCACCACGGCCCTGGCGCGCATCGATCTGTGGGGGTTTGTGCTGGTCCTGTGGCCCCTGACGCTGGCGGCGGCCGGGGCCGGCTATCTGCCCTTGCGGCGCATGATCCCCGCCGGGGGCCCGCCCCGTGAGGGGCACACCCCCCGCCCGGGCCTTTTTTTGCGGGAGCTGACTCCGGTGCTCATCGCCATCGTTCCGGGAATCGTGCTGGGAAGCCTCCTCGAGGCGCTCCTGAGCGGACCGGCGGCGGCAGTGGCCAAGGAGCTGGGGCTCATCGCGGCCCTGGCGGCCGCCATCGGCTGGGTCTGGCATGCCAACGGGGTCCCGGCGGCGGACCGGCGCCGCCTGGTGCTGCGCCGGGACCTGCTGGTCATGGTCTACATGGTGGCGGCGATCCTGATCTTCAAAGGGGTGCTGCTGGACAGCCGGGCCGTGGACGCGGTGAGCGCGGAACTGCTGCGCTGGCGGATCCCCCTGCTGGCCATCGCCGTGGTGCTGCCCTTCATCGTGGGCTTCGTGGTGGGGATCACCATCGCCTTCGTGGGGGCCACCTTTCCCATCCTGATTTCCCTTATCGGAGCCTACGGGGCGGCCGACCAGACCCTGGCCTACCTCATGCTGGCCATGACCGGCGGTTTCGTGGGGGTCCTGCTCAGTCCGCTGCACCTGTGCCTGCTGCTCTCCAACAGCTATTTCGCCACCGGCCTGGGGCCGGTCTACCGCCTGTTGTGGCGGCCCTGCCTGGCGCTGCTCCTGGCGGGGCTGATCTATTTCCCGGTGCTGGCCCGCTGACGGCCGCCAAGGGCGCCGGCCGTCAGAAGGCGTACACGAACCGCAACCAGGTCGAACTGCCCGCCGGGCGGTTTTGCACCGCCGTTTCGAACAGGCTCTTGAGGGTCAACGACATGTTCTTGTGGGCGTACTTGACGGCCGGCCCGAGGGCCAACACCCGGCCCTTGGCGTTGGGCACCTCCGCGCCGTCGATTTCGTCGTCGGTGGTCTGCTGGTAGTAGTAGCCGGCCAGACCGGCGGTCCAGCCTTGGGCGAAGCTGTAGCCGGCGGCGACATCGCAGTGGAATTCCTGGCCCGGCTTGAGGTCCGCGGTCCGACCGGAGGCCGGGTCGAGATAGTCGTCGTTGGTGGTGGAAAAATCGTACATCAGTTTCACGGACAGATCGATGGGGCCGTCGAGATAGCTCACCGCCACGGCCGGCTCGAAGGTCCAGACGTTGTTGCCCGGATTGATCGGCTCCTTTTCGCTGGCGTAGCGGCCGGTGGGCAGATAGATGTCCAGACCGGCCACCCAGTGGAACTTGGACCCGTGCCAGGCCAGGAGCAGCGGATCGACGATGATGTCGCCCAGGCCGCTGCGCGAATCGCCCAGAGCGCCGAAGGGCGGACCGAAGGAGAAGTCCATGGCCACCCAGGGGATCAGGGTCTGCACGGCGTAGCTGGCCCCCAGGATCTTGATGTCGGTGACGTGCACGATGCGCAGGACGTTGGCCCAGACGCTGACGTCGATATCGCCCAGGGGATGACCGGCGGGGTAGTTGTCGCCGCTGTCGTTCTTGTAGCGGTCGGCGCTGTAGTAGTTGGCGTAGAGCATCGCGTAGGTCCCCGGCGGCGGCATGGCCCCGGCCATGAAATCCTCGGCGCCGTTGGGATAGGCGCCGGACCCGCCGGCCCACGCAAAGGGCGTGGGGCAAAGAAAGACCATCAGGATGGCAACGACCGAAAGCCTGCGCATCACGATACCTCCCTGGAATGTGTGTGGATGGGGCCGCGGCGGATCGGCGCACTGGATGCCGACACCGGCGGCGGGCCGGGCGGTGGCTGAGGAAGGGCCGAATTGCGGACCAGTCTGGGGCAGTGCGGTAAGGTTGTCAAGACAAATTACGCGGCACCCCGACCGCCTGCCCGGGCGACGGCGCGACGCGGGCGATGGTCAGAGCAGGGGGGCGATATCGGCGGCCTTGGGAAAGAGCCCGATGAGGCCCCCGGTGTGGAGAAAGACGATGCGCCGGCCGAAAACGGCCGGATCGGCCCTGAGCCTTTCCACCATCCCGTAGAAGGCCTTGGCCGTGTAGACCGGATCGAGGACCAGCCCCTCGGTGCGGCAGACCCGGGCCATGAGGGCCAGCTCCTCGGGTCGTGACAGGGCATAGCCGCGCCCCACGTACCCGTCGAGGATCTCCAGGTCCCGTTGGCGCTCGAAATCCAGCCCCAGCCCGTAATCGCTGATGACCTGCTCGCAGATCCGGCCCTGGACCCGCAGGAAATAGTCCCGGTCGTCGCAGACATTGACCCCCACCACGCGCAGCGCCAGTCCCAGCAGCAGCCGCCCCAGGACCAGCCCGGCCCCGGTTCCGCCGGATCCGGTGGCATGGATCACGGTGGCGGGCCGGATCCGCCCGCCGTCCAGGGCGGCCAGGTCTTGGGCCAGTTCGGCCATGGCCCGGATGTAGCCCCAGGCGCCCAGGGGGGTGGAGGCCCCTTCCGGGATGATATAGGGCCGATGGCCGGCTGCGGCCAGGCCCTCGGCCTGCCGGGCGAAGATCCCCTCGCGCTGGCGGTACTGCTCGGGCGAGACCCAGACGATCCTTGCGCCGGCCATGCGACCCAGGAGGCTGTTGGCCGCCAGGGGCGGAGGGGCGCCGGGATCCGGGACGCGCAGCAGCAGGACGCAGTCGAGCCCCAAGGCGGCCGCGGCCAGGGCGGTGGCCCGGCAATGGTTGGACTGAGCCCCGCCGCAGGTCAGGACCGTGTCAGCCCCCTGGGCGCGGGCTGCGGCCAGGACGTACTCGAGCTTGCGGATCTTGTTGCCGCCGGTTTCCGCGCCGGTGAAATCGTCGCGCTTGACCCACAGGTCGACCCCCAGCTCGGCGCCCAATCGGCCCAGGGGCTGAAGCGGCGTGGGCACCTGGGCCAGCCGAAGGCGTGGCGGCCCCAGAGCGTCGATGCGCTCCAGAAAACGGCTGGCCGTGTCGGTGGTCATGACGCCGGTTTCCTTTCTCCGCCCCCGCTGGCGGGCCGGTTCTCCAGGGTGCCGGATCCCTGGCCGCCGCGGTAGAAGCGGGGCAGCAGCGGATTGAGCCGGGCCAGCAGGTTGTAAGCGCTGCGCGCCACGGCCGCGGCCACCTCCTCCAAGGGAATGCACTGCGCCTCCTGCCGCCCGTAAAGGACGATCTCGTCGCCCGGGGCCACCGTCGGCAGCCCGCCGCGCAAGTAGATGTGGTTGGCGGTCACCGGGGCCACCAGGGGGTGGCGCACGCCGTGGATCAGGGCCTCGGCGCGGCCGGCGGCCTGGACCGGATACCCGTCCGGATAGCCGATGGCGCCGGTGATCAGGACCTCGTCGGCAGGGGCCCGGTAAACCCCGTGATAGCCCACCGGATCGCCGGCGCGAAGGCGCTTGACATAGACGACCCGGGTTTTGAGGGCCAGGGCCGGCCGCAGATCGACGGGCCGCCGGCGACAGGCGTCGGCCGAGGGGTAGTGGCCAAAGACCATGATCCCCGGCCGCACCAGGTCCAGCGCGTAGCGCGGCGACGCCAGGATGGACGCGCTGGAGGCCGCGTGACGCCAGCCCGGGTCGATCCCCAGAGCCGCCAGGCCGGCGAGCACCGCCTGAAAACGCTCCATCTGGACCCGGTCCAACCGGGGATCTTCGCTCAGGGTGGTAAAGACCCCCTGGATGCGCACATGCGGCAGGCCGGCCACCATGCGGGCGAATTCCACCGCCCGGTCATGTTCCACCCCCACCCGTCCCAGCCCGGTGTCGATCTTGAGGTGGACACGGGCGGTGCGGCCCTGAGCGGCGGCGGCGCGATCGAGCCATTCGACCCCTCGGGTGAATACGGACTGGGCAATCCCCAGGGCCACGAGGGGTTGGGCTTCGGCGGCCGAGAAGGGCCCCAGGTTGAGAACCGGCCGTTCCACTCCGGCATGGCGCAGTTCGAAGGCCTCGCGCAGGGTGCCCACGGCCAGGGCCCGCACGGCCGGGTGCCGCGCCAGGTGCCGGCCCACCGCCACCAGACCATGGCCGTAGGCGTTGGCCTTGATCACGGGCATGAGCGCGGTGCGGGCCTGACGGTGGATCTGATCAAGATTGTGGTCGAGGGCGGCCAGATTCACCTCGATCCAGGGGCCTGAAATCGCGTCCGGATCGTCGGCGAAAGGAGGGATCGGCGGGCTGGGGAGGCAACCGGTGACGTCTTGCATGGAAGGCCTTTACGAAAGAGGGGGTCTAGTGGCTCAGGATCTTGCTCAGAAACATGAGGGTGCGCTCGTTGCGGGCGCTCTTGAAGAACTGTTCCGGCGGGGCGGTCTCGACGATCTGGCCCTCGTCCATGAAGATCACCTTGTGGCCCACCTCCCGGGCGAAGCCCATCTCGTGGGTCACCACCACCATGGTCATCCCGTCCTTGGCCAGCTGGATCATGACCTCCAGGACCTCGTTGATCATCTCCGGGTCCAGGGCCGAGGTGGGTTCGTCGAAAAGCATGATCTTGGGCTGCATGGCCAGGCCCCGGGCGATAGCCACCCGCTGCTGCTGGCCCCCGGACAGCTGGGCCGGATAGCTGCCGGCCTTTTCGGCGATGCCCACCTTGGCCAGCAGGTCCCGGCCCAGGGCCGCGGCCTCGGCGGGCTTCTGGCGGCGGACCTTGATGGGGGCCAGGGTGACGTTTTCCAGGGCCGTCATGTGGGGGTATAGGTTGAACTGCTGAAAGACAAACCCCACCTCGGTGCGCAGGCGGATCAGGTCGGCGTTGCGCTCGTGCACCGCCATCCCGTCCACGAAGATCTCCCCGGAGCGGATCGGCTCCAGGCGGTTGATGCAGCGGATCAGGGTGCTCTTGCCCGAACCGCTCGGCCCGCAGATCACCGCCACCTCGCTGGGCGCCACCTCCAGGGTGACGTCGCGCAGGACGTGCAGGGAGCCGAACCATTTGTTGACCTGGCGAAACTGGATCATCTTGGAATCCATCCCGTCCGTACCGGCTATTGCCTCAATGTTCTCGACCATCCCCACGATCCCGGCGCGCTAGACGATTGAACCGATCCGAAGGCCGTCTAAAGCGTGCTCTCCTCCACCTTCAGCCGGGCCTCGAGCCGGTTGGAGAGATAGACCAGCGGATAGCAGATCAGAAAATAGAGCAGCCCCACCAGCCCGAAAACCAGAATCCCGTTGGGGATGCGCTGCACGGTGAGCCAGCCCACCCGGGTGACATCGGTGAGCCCGATGACCGACACCACCGCCGTATCCTTGATCAGCAAGACATATTGCCCCACCAGGGGGGGCAGAATGGGCCGCAGGGCCTGGGGCACCACCACGTAGCGCATCTGCTGCCACCAGCGCAGTCCGCTGGCGGCGGCGGCCTCTATCTGGCCCCGGGGAATGCCCCGGATGGCGCCGTAGACGATTTCACAGATGTAGGCCGTGCCGTAGATGGTCAGGCTCAGGACCGCCGAGGCGAAGGCCTCCAGATGGATTCCCCATTCGGGAAGGATGAAAAAGACGATGAAAATCTGCACCAGAAAGGGCGTGCCGCGAATCAGGTCGACGTAGGCCGCCAGGAGCAGGTTGAGGGCCCGGATCCGGGCCGATCGCAGGATCCCGAGCAGAAAACCGGCCCCCGTGCCCATCACCAGACTCAGCCCGGCCACCTGGATCGTGATCCACAGCCCCTTGAGAAAGAAGGGGAGCGCATCCTGCAGACTGTCGAGGTAAAATAACCACATGGCGCCCGATTCATCCGCTGGGCTGAAAGATCAGCCGTTTCTGCCACTGTCCGGAAGCGTATTTCAGCACGAAATAGATCACCAGGTACAGGGCGGCGGTGGTGAAAAATCCCTCGGCCGGCATGAAGCGCTCCGAGGCCAGCAGCTGCCCGGCACGGGTTAGCTCGAAAACCGAAATCAGGGCCAGCAGGGCGCTGTCCTTGACCAGCACGATCATCTGGCCCAGCAGGGCCGGGATGCTGATCCCGATGGCCTGGGGCAGGATGATGTGGCGCAGGCGCTGAAAGACGTTCAGCCCCGAGGCGGTGGCGGCCTCGGTCTGGCCCCGGGGCACGCTCATCACCCCGGCGCGCACGATTTCAGCGATGTAGGCGCCGCTGTTGAGGGCCAGGGCCATGATCCCGGTCTGGGTCTCCGAAAGGCGAAATCCGATGGTGGGCAGCCCGAAATAGAAAAAGTATAGCTGGGCCAGCAGCGGCGTCGAACGGATCAGCTCGATGTAGACCGCGGCGGGCACGGCCAGCCACCGGCGCCCGGAAAGCCGCATCACGCAGGCCAGAATGCCGATGAGCAAGATCGGAAGAGCACACGTCTGAAATCCAGTCACGTCAGTCAATCTCGT
>CALJLV010000059.1 GCA_937982505.1 uncultured Desulfobacteraceae bacterium
AGCCTTCACCCCCACGCACCGATGCCGAGGAGCCGACCCATGCTCACCGACGAAGCGTGTCAACGCTATGCCGAGGTCATGCTCTGGGCACTGCAGACCGCCCGCCGAAGCCGATTTCGCCGGGGCGATGCCGTGGCCCTGCGCTTCGGGCTGCCGGGCCTGCCCCTGGCCGAACGGATCTACGCCCTGCTGATCGCCAAGGGGTTCAACCCGGTGGTCAAACCCCTGCCCAGCGCCGCCATGGAGCGCGCCTTCTACCGGGGGGCCAACCGGCGCCAGCTGGCCTTCGTCGCCCCGGGAGAAGAGGACCTCTACCGGCATCTGCACGGCAGCATCTACATCCACGCCCCCGAATCGCTGACCCATCTGGAAGGGGTGGATCCGGAACGCATCGGCCGCTCCGCCCTGGCCCGCAAACCGCTCAAAGACATCCTCGACCGCCGGGACGAGGCCGGCGCCTTCGGCTGGACCCTGTGCGCCTGGCCCACCGCCGAGGCCGCCGCCAAGGCCGGGCTGAATCTGGAGGCCTACGGCCGGCAGATCGTGCGGGCCTGCTTTCTGGACCGCAGCGATCCGGTGGCCCAGTGGCGCCGGACCCTGCGCCGGGCCTCGGCCATCAAGGCCTGGCTCGACGCCCTGCCCGTTCGCGCCCTGCGGCTGACCTCGGCCCGCTGCGACCTGGAAATCGTCCCCGGCGCCCACCGGCGCTGGCTCGGCCTGAGCGGTCACAACATCCCGAGCTTCGAGATTTTCATCTCCCCGGACTGGCGCGGCACCCGGGGCCATTTCTACGCCGACCAGCCCTCCTACCGCAGCGGAAACCGGGTTTCCGGGGTGCGCCTGGAGTTCGCCCAGGGACGGGTGTGCAGCGCCAGCGCGCAAGAGGGAGAATCCTTTTTGAAGCGGCAACTGGCCGTGGATCCCGGCGCCTGCCGCCTGGGGGAATTCTCCCTCACCGACCGGCGTTTTTCGCGGATCGCGTGCTTCATGGCCAACACCCTCTTCGACGAAAACTTCGGGGGGGCGCACGGCAACTGCCATGTGGCCCTGGGTTCGGCCTACACCGACAGCTTCGCCGGCGATCCGGCGCGACTCACCGCCCGCCGCCGCCGGGCCCTGGGCTTCAACGAATCGGCCCTGCACTGGGACCTGGTCAACACCGAAGACAGGCAGGTGGAGGCCCGCCTTGCGGACGGCCGGACGCTGACCATTTACCGGGACGGCAAGTTTCTGTATTGATCTTCAGGCCTTGCCGATATCTTCGGGGGAGAGGTTGGCCAGGTATTCGGCCCACTTCTGGCCCTCTTCGGTCTGGTCGTGGACCTCGGCCTCGGACGGGTCGCGCTGGGATTTCTCGAGGACCTGATCGTCCACGTAGAGGGGGGCCTGGAAGCGCAGGGCCATGGCAATGGCGTCGCTGGGGCGGGCATCCATGACGAATTCGTCGGTCTTCGGCCCGGCAAAATGGATGCGGGCATAGTAGGTGTTGTCGCGGATGTCGCAGATCTCCACCCGCTTGACGGCCAGGCCCACCTGATCGAGGAAGTTCTTGAACAGGTCGTGGGTCATGGGCCGCTCGAAGGCCACTTCCTTGAGCACCGCGGCAATGGAGGTGGCTTCCAGCAGACCGATCCAGATGGGCACCACATGATCGTCCACCTCGGTCTTGAGAATGATGATGGGGGTGTTGGACGCCGGATCCATGGCCATTCCGGCGATCAGGGCTTTATGCAGCATGACAGGCCTCTACGGGGACGGCCGCCGGCCCCAGACAGGTGCCGCGCAGGCTGTGGGCGAAGGCTTCTTCGATCCGCACCGGCCAGAGGGCGCCCAGACAGCCATCCAGGGGCCCGCCGCCCGGCGGGGGGGCGAAATTAACGATCTTGTTTCCCGGCGTGCGGCCCATCCACTGAACCGCCTCTGGAGGGACACCGGCCCCGTCGGCGCGCCTGCTGACGCCTTCCACCAGCACCTCCTGGACCGTGCCCCGCAGGGCCTGCTGCAGTTCCAGGCCGATGCGCGCCTGGCGCTCCAGCAGGATGGCCAGGCGGCGGCCCTGAACCGCGGGCGGCACCTTGCCGGCCAGCCGGCTGGCCGGCGCCGGCGGGCGATCCGAATAATTGAAGGCGAAGAGCCCGTCGAAGCGCACCCGCTCCACCAGGTCCAGGGTCTGGGCGAAATCGTCCTCGGATTCGCCGGGAAAGCCGACGATGATGTCCGAGGTCAGGGCGATCCCCGGTCGGGCGGCCCGCAGCCGTGCCACCCGGTCCAGATAGGCGGCCCGATCGTAGCGCCGGTTCATGCGCTTGAGAATCCGATCGCTGCCCGACTGCACCGGCAGATGGATATGGGGGCACAGGGCCTCGATCTCGGCAAAGGCCCGAATCAGCTCCGCCGACAGATCCTTGGGATGGGAAGTGGTAAAGCGCAGCCGCGCCAGCCCCGGCACATCGGCCACCCGGGCCAGCAGTTCGGCGAAGGTGCACCAGCCTTCCTTGATCCCGTAGCTGTTCACGTTCTGGCCCAGCAGGGTCACCTCGCGGACGCCCTGATCCGCCAGCGCCCGCACCTCCTCGACGATCTGCTCCGGTTTGCGGCTGGCCTCGCGGCCGCGCACGTAGGGCACCACACAGTAGGCACAGTAATTGTCGCAGCCCTGCATGACCGTGACGAAGCGCGTCACACCGTCCTGGACCACGGCCCGGCGCGGCCCCTGGATCTCGATGGGCCCGTCGACCATGGCCACATCCACCAGCGGGGTCTCCCCGGCATCCAGGCGGGCCACCAGCCGCGGCAGCCGGACGACGGCCTGGGTGCCGAAGACCAGATCGATGTACGGCGCCCGCCGCAGCATCCGAGCCCCGGCCTGCTGGGCCACGCAGCCGCCCACGGCGATGCGCAATCCGGGCCGCCGGCGTTTCAGGCCGGCCAGCCGACCCAGGAGGCTGTAGACCTTCTGCTCGGCCTTCTGGCGAATGGCACAGGTGTTGACGATCACCAGGTCGGCGGCCTCGGGGACGGCGGCCGGGCGGTAGCCCAGCGTCATGAGCCCGTTGGCCATCAGGTCGGCGTCGTAGACGTTCATCTGGCAGCCGATGGTCTGGATATGGAAACGCTTATGACCCATCACGGAGATGATTGTCTTTCGTGTCCGGAAACGATGTCAAGGGGGCCATCACCATCTGCGTGCCCAGATGGGCAAGCAGGGAATCGATCAGGGGCTGGCATCCCGGCGCGATGCAGATCCGCACGATGCCTTGGGCGGGATCGACGGTGGTCAGGCCGGCGGCACCGTCGTAAGCCTCGATGATAAAGCGCAGAAAGGCAATCTGGCGCCGATCCACGCGGTAATGGCGAACAAGGGTCTTCATTCTGGAAATGGATGCCCGCGCTCGGGCCGATGGCCGAGACGGCGAACATCGATGGCCTCTCATAGCCCAAGGCAGGCGCTCTTGGCAACGGAAAAGCGGCGCGGATCCCTTTGCTTTTCATCGATCCACTTGCTATAGGCATCAGGATGCAACCTCGCTGGCACCTTGAGCGCCCGGATCCCGGCGCCGTCGACCGTCTCCGCCGGGAGCTGGCCCTGCCCCCGGCGGTGGCCGCCGTGCTGGCCAACCGGGGGATCCTCGACCCCGAGGCCGCCCGCATCTTTCTGCACCCTGAACTGGACCAGATGCCGCCACCCGAACGCCTGGGCGGACTCGATCAGGCCGCCGCCCGGGTGGGCGAAGCGATCCGCCTCGGCCAGAAAATCCTGGTTTTCGCCGACTACGACGTCGACGGCGTCACCGCCGCGGCCCTGCTCTGGGAGTTTCTGACCCAGGCAGGCGCGCGGGTTCAGACCTACATCCCCAATCGCTGCAGCGAGGGCTACGGCCTCCAGCCCCGGCACGTGCACCAGGTGGCCGCTCTCCACGGGTGCCGCCTGATCCTCACCGCCGACTGCGGCGCCGCCGGTCACGCGGCGGTCCGGGCCGCAGCGGACCAGGGCATCGACGTGGTGGTCACCGACCATCACCAGCCGTCACCCGAACCGCTGGGAGCCGCCGGAGAGGTCAATCCGGCCCGGGACGGCCCCCACTCTCCCCTTGGCGTCCTGGCCGGGGTCGGGGTGGCCTTCTACCTGATCATCGGCGTGCGCACTTACCTTCGCCGCATAGGCTTCTGGCACCGGGCAGCGGAACCCAACCTGCGCCGCCTGCTGGACCTGGTGGCCATCGGCACGGTGGCCGACATGGTCCCCCTCACGGGAGTCAACCGCGTTCTGGTGCATGCCGGCCTGGAGGTCCTGGGGCGGACGGCTCGCCCCGGCATCGAGGCCCTGATGGCGGTCAGCGCCGTTTCCCGCGAGCAGGTCGGCAGCGAGGACATCGCCTTTCGCCTGGCCCCGCGTCTCAACGCCGCCGGACGCCTGGCCCATGCCGATCTGGCCCTGGCGCTGCTGACGGCCGCCGACCCGTCGCAGGCCAGGGACCTGTCGGCCCGCCTGGACACGCTCAACACCGAACGACGCCATCTGGAAGGCCAGATCGTCGATGATGCCGTAGCCCGATTGCAGGACTTCGCCGGCGAGCGCCACGCCCTGGTGGTGGCCGGAGCGGACTGGCACGCGGGGGTGGTGGGCATCGTGGCCAGCCGCCTGGCACGCCGTTTTCATCGCCCCGCGGTGGTCCTCTGCGGCGGAGACGGCGTCCTCAAGGGGTCGGCCCGCAGCATTCCCGGCGTCAATATCTATCAGGCCCTGGAGCGGACCGCGACCCACCTGGCGGCCTTCGGTGGCCATCCCATGGCCGCCGGGCTCCAACTGCCCCCCGCCCACCTGCAGACCTTCGCCCGGGACCTGGACCAGGTGGTGGCCCGTCTGTTTCCGCCCTCCGTTTTCACCCCCACCCTGAACCTGGACGCCGAACTGGATCTGGATCACATCACCCCCGACCTCATGACCCATCTGGCGTCCCTGGAACCCTTCGGCAGCGCCAACCCCGAACCCCTCTTTTGCGCCCGCGGCGTGAAGGTGGCGACCCGGCGCATCGTGGGCCAGCGGCACCTGAGCCTGTCCCTCTGCCCGGCGGCGGCATCGAGTACGGTGCGCCTTGCAGCCATCCATTTCAATGCCGAACGATGCCCTCCGGTCCCGGAAATCATGGACCGCATGGCGTTTCGCGCCCGCTGGAACCACTGGAACGGCCGACGCCAGATCCAGCTGGTAATTGCCGAAACGGCATGATTTTTTCTTGCAATCGGTCCCCCCGCACATTATGATGCGCGCAAAAATTTCGCCTGTCCGGCGCCGCCAGAGGCGCACGAGAGGGTACCGCCCGACCGACGCGCCGGGTTTCTTCGCGAAAGGTAAATCTTCATGGCCAAAGTATTTCGTCCCAGCACGCGTGAAAGCTCGATCCTGTCCCGCATCGAATCCTCCAAGGAGTACGCCCGCCGTAAAGCCCTGGGCGGGATCCGGGACTGCGCCGAACCGCTGGCCAATGCCGTCGCCATGAAACTGGTGGAGCACCAACTGGTGGAAACCACCAACAAGAACCAGCTTGAGGAACAGCTGCTCAACAGCCTTGAAACCCTCAGCCGGGCCGACGACTTTGACATCGACTACCTGTGCGCCCCCTTTCGCCAGGTGGCGGCCAATCCGCACGTGGTCAGCCTCTACCTGACGGCCTTCCTGATCGAAAAGATGATCCACCACAAGTGCGTGGTGGACATTTTCGGCTCAGACGAGGAAATCTACCACTGCATCAACCAGCAGGTCTCCAAGCACCTTTCCTGACTTGCGTCATGCGCTGCGATTTCAGGCCTCGATTGGTCAACGGACCCTTCGAGGATCCGGTTCTGTATTTCGCCTTCGGCTATCGGCGCCGCGCGCTGCTCTTCGATCTGGGCGAAATCCAGGCGCTAAGCCGGCCGGGACCTGCTCAAGGTCTTCCACGTCTTTGTCAGCCATACCCACGCTGATTCCCATGCATTTTTCACCGCGCTACAGCCGGTGCCAGGCCCGGCTGGCCCAGGAAGCCCGGCAGGCCATGGCCGCCACGGCCCCGGATCCGACCCCGGCGCGACCCCAGACCCCGGCCTGGCCGATGCCCGCGAGGAGACCATGAGCGCCCCCCATCAAGACCTGATCGCCCGGGAGCTGAACTTTTCTCCGGCCCAGATCGCGGCCGTGGCCGGCCTGCTGGACCAGGGAGCCAGCGTGCCCTTCATCGCCCGCTACCGCAAGGAGGCCACCGGCAGCCTGGATGAGGTGGCCGTCACCGCCATCCGCGACCGGCGCCGCCAGCTGACCGAACTGGACGACCGCCGCGGCGCCGTCCTGAACTCTCTCGAACAGCACGGCCACCTGGAACCGGAGCTGGAAGCCCGGGTCCGGGCCGCCGCCACCCTGGCCGAACTGGAGGACATCTACCTGCCTTTCCGCCCCAAGCGGCGCACCCGGGGCGCCATGGCCCGGGAAAAGGGGCTCGCTCCGCTGGCCGCGGCCCTGCTGGCCCAGACCGGAATCGATCCGCCAGCTGCGGCGCTGGCCTTCGTGGATCCACAAAAGGAGATCCCGGACGCGGCAACAGCCCTGGCCGGGGCCCGGGATATCATCGCCGAAACGGTCAACGAGGACCCCGAGGCCCGCGCCCGGCTGCGGGATCTGTTCGCCCGCCAGGCCGTATTTCAGACCTCCGTAACCCCGGGCCGGGAAGCGGACGGGGCCAAGTTCAAGGACTATTTCGACTGGGCCGAGCCGGCCGTCACGGCCCCTTCCCACCGCATCCTGGCCATGCGCCGGGGCGAAAAGGAGGAGATCCTCAACCTGCGCCTCACCGTCCCCGAAGCACATGCCCTGGCCCTTCTCGATCCGCTTTTCGTGCGAGGCGCGGGCTCGGATGCCGACCAGGTCCGCCAGGCGGTTCAGGATGCCTGGCGGCGCCTGCTGGGACGGGCCATGGAGACCGAGGTGCGCCTGGCCACCAAGGCCCGGGCCGACGCCGAGGCGATCCGGGTCTTCGCCGAAAACCTGCGCCAGCTGCTGCTGGCCCCGCCCCTGGGGCCGCGCCGGGTCATGGGGGTGGATCCGGGCTTTCGCACCGGGTGCAAGCTGGTCTGCCTGGACCGCCAGGGAAAACTGCTCTGCCACGAAACCGTCTATCCCCACGGCTCGGCGGCCCAGCGCGAGGCGGCCGCCCGCCGGGTCAAGGCCCTGGTGGAACAGATGGGCGTGGAGGCGGTGGCGGTGGGCAACGGAACGGCCGGACGGGAGACCGAGGCCTTTTTGCGCTCCCTGGGACTGTCGCCCCAGGTCACCGTGAGCCGGGTCAACGAAAGCGGGGCTTCGGTCTACAGCGCCTCGGAAATCGCCCGGGAGGAATTCCCGGACCTGGACCTGACCGTGCGCGGAGCGGTTTCCATCGGCCGGCGCCTCATGGATCCACTGGCCGAACTGGTCAAGATCGATCCCAAGGCCATCGGGGTGGGCCAGTACCAGCACGACGTGGATCAGGGCGCCCTCAGAGAGGCCCTGGACGACGTGGTGGTCAGCTGCGTCAACGCCGTGGGGGTGGACGTCAACCGGGCCAGCGTCCAGCTGCTCACCTACGTGTCGGGGCTCGGCCCCCAGCTGGCCAGAAACATCGTGGCCTACCGGGATGCGCACGGCCCCTTTGCCCACCGCGGCCAGCTCAAGGCGGTACCTCGCCTGGGGCCCAAGGCCTTCGAGCAGGCGGCCGGGTTTCTGCGCATCATGGACGGCGTCAATCTCCTGGACGCCAGCGCCGTGCATCCGGAGCGCTACGGACTGGTGGCCGCCATGGCCGCCGACCTGGGCTGCACGGTGGCCGGCCTGATGGGCGACGCCGGCCTGCGCCGGCGCATCGACATCCGCCGCTACGTGACCGACGACGCGGGGCTGCCCACCCTCCGGGACATCCTGGCCGAACTGGCCAAGCCGGGACGAGACCCGCGGCCACGCTTCGAGGCCTTCGCCTTTGCCAGTGAGGTGGTCGCCATCGAAGACCTTGAGGTGGGCATGCAGCTTCCCGGGATCGTGACCAACGTGACCCGCTTCGGCGCCTTCGTGGACATCGGGGTCCACCAGGACGGGCTGGTGCATGTGAGCCAGCTGGCCGACCGCTTCGTGCGCGACCCGTCCGAGGTGGTCCAGGTCCAGCAGAAGGTCCGGGTGCGGGTGCTGGAGGTGGACTTGGCCCGTCGGCGCATCGCCCTGACCCTGCGCGCGCCGGCCCCGGAGGAAACGCCCGCCAGGACCGCCTCGGCCCCGGGTCCGGCGCAACGGCCCCGGGCCGGGAACCCGCCATCGGCGAAGCCTTTTCACAATCCTTTTGCCGAGGTCTGGAAAAAAAGAAAAACTTGAACAACCATATAGGTCTTAATAGGTCTTATAAGTCTTATAAGCCTGATGCGCGACCTGAAGACGCTGGCCGAGAACTCTGACTTTAATAGGTCTTATAAGTCCTATAAGCCCTATAATCTTATGAGCCCTATAAGCCCTATACTCCTATGAGCCCTATACGCCCTATACCCCCAAAAAGGAGCCGGCCATGCGCGCCGTGATTCAACGTGTTTCCCAAAGCCAGGTAACGGTGGATGGCGCGGTGGTGGGCCGGATCGGCCCCGGCCTGATGGTCCTGCTGGGTGTGGCTCCGGACGACACCCCGGCCGACGCCCGGGACCTGGCCCACAAGATCGTTCATCTGCGCATCTTCGAGGACCGTGCCGGCAAGATGAACCGCAACCTGCTGGACTGCGGGGGCCAGGTGCTGGCGATTTCCCAGTTCACCCTCCTGGCCGACTGCCGCAAGGGAAGACGCCCCTCGTTCATCGGAGCGGCCCTGCCGGCGGTGGCCGAACCGCTCTACCGGGAATTCGTGGCGGCTCTGGAGCGCTTCGACGTCCAGGTGGAAACCGGCCGCTTCGGGGCCATGATGCAGGTTTCCCTGGTGAACGACGGGCCGGTGACCCTGATTCTGGAAACCCGGCCGGCACGCGAGGCGACCCCATGAAGGTTCGAGCGGCGTGGTGCCTGTGGCTCCTCGTCTGGCTGGCGGGGCCGGATCTCGTTCAGGCCGGTCCGGGGCTGCCGGCGCCTCTGGCGTCCCGGCTCGGGCCTGCCGACAGCCTGCTGGTGGTGGATGCCCGGGATCAGGTCCGCCTGCAGTGGCACCCGCAAACACCGCGCACCCCGGCCTCGGTGCTCAAGGTGCTCACGGCCCAGGTCGCCCTGGCGCATCTGGGCGCCGACCACCGTTTCGAAACCCACTTCTTCCAGGACGCGGCCGGTCATCTCTACGTACGCGGCCACGGGGACCCGCTGCTGGTTTCCGAGGCCCTGGCCGCCGCGGCCCACCGCCTGGCCCCCCTTCTGGCGCCGGTGGGCGACCTGATTCTGGACGCCGCCTATTTTGCCAGCCCCCTGACCATTCCCGGAGTGAGCGATTCGGCCAACCCCTACGATGCGCCCAACGGGGCCCTGTGCGCCAACTTCAACACCGTTCTGGTGGCCCGGGGCCCGGACGGGGCCTATATCAGCGCCGAACCCCAGACCCCCATGATCCCCTTCGTGGCCGAGCAGCTGGCCCGGCGTCGGCCCGCCGGCGGAAGGATGGTCCTGTCCCACGACGGCGAGGTGGCCACGCGCCACACCGGGCATCTGCTGGCCCACTTTCTGGCCCGGGAGGGCCGCGGCCCGGCCGGCCCCGTGCGCCTGGGCCCGGTCCCGGCCGATGCCCGTCTCCTGCTGCGCTGGGCCTCCCCCCATGATCTGTTCGAGGTGGTGCGGCGCATGCTGGAGTTTTCCAGCAACTTCATCGCCAACCAGGTTCTCATCGCCGCCGCGGCCCGGGTTTATGGCCCCCCCGGAACCCTGGACAAGGCCGTGGGTCTGGCTGAAGGTTACGGCCGCCGAACCCTGGGATTGACCAGCCTGAAAATGGTGGAAGGATCGGGCATCGCCCGGGCCAACCGCCTCAGCGCGGTCGATCTGGTCACCCTGCTGAAGGTCTTCGCCCCCCACCGGGACCTCATGACGCGCCGGGACCGGGTCTGGTTCAAGACCGGAACCCTCTCCGGGGTCCAGTCCCGGGCCGGGTACATCCAGGGTGCCGACGGCGGATGGTACCGTTTCGCCCTGCTGATCAACACCCCTGGGCGCCGGGCCGACGAAGTGATCGAGGCCATGCTGCCCTTTCTGCCCTGAACCCCAGCAAGGGCGGGAGAACTTTCCGTACCTCGCCCGGATCGTTTGACAGCCAAGGGCTGATAGTGATAGTCTTTTTCAATTCCAGCCAGCGGTATCATCGACTTTTTCCATCTCAACCAACGCCAACACAGGGGAGGCCCCATGGACAGGGAGGATCTCAAGAAGTTTCTCGCCGGCCTGAGCATCGCCGGGCTTTTGAGCATGGGCGGCGTTTCGGGCTGCACCGGCGCCGGCAGCGGCTGAGGAGGCGGCAAATCCGGTGCCGGCGGCACCGCCATCGAAAAACCGGCCGGCAGCGGCTGAGGGGCAAGCAAATCCGGCGCCGTGAGCGCCCCAGATGCCCAGAAGCAACCCGGCAAGAGCGGCTGATAGCCCCTCCTTGCATGCCGGCGGCATGCCAACTGCCCATTTCAGGCCGGCCGCCCCGTTCGGGCGGCCGGCGGCCAACATTCAAACGCCCCGATGAAGTCCCTTCCCCCCGCCCTGCGCCGCGTCTATCCGGTGTGCGGCCGCCACCTGCCGCCGGAACTTACCGACGCGTTCATTTCCGGGGCCACGCGGGAAAACTTTCCCGCGCGCCTCGCCGAGCATCTTGAAGCCCTTGGCGGCCAGGCCTTCTTGCCGGATCTGGCACGCATCGAACAGGCCACGGAAGCGGCGCGCGCGGCCCCGGACCCTTGCGCACGGGTCCTGCGGCCAATCCCCAATCCCACCCTCCAGGTGCTGCAAGTCGGCTATCGCGGGCTGCCGGAGATGGTTCACGGCCGGGAATCGGCACCGGCCGCCGGACGCGATGTGGTCCTGGTGTGGAAGGCTCCCGGCGACCCCGCGGTGAGGGCGGCCTCGGCCGCGGGCAGCGATCTGTTGGCTCTCAAAATCGTCTGTGAAGGACTGGACCACCGGGACACCGCCGCCCAAGGCGGGGTTCCCCTGGGGCATATTGAAAATGCGCTGTTTGCCGCCGCGGCGGCCGGCCTGGTGCTGGCACCGGCGTCGCGCATCGCCCGACCCGACGCCTGGGCCGACTCCCAAATGCCGCAACATCTCCTGGCATCGCGGGCCTTCACCCTCCAGTGGCACATCACCCAGGCCTGCGATCTGAGTTGCCGGCACTGCTACGACCGCAGCGACCGCCAGACCATGCCCCTGGCACAGGCCATCGCCACCCTGGACCAGCTCTATGATTTCTGCCGGCAGCAGCACGTGTACGGACAGGTCTCGTTCACGGGCGGCAATCCCCTGCTCTACCCCCACTTCGACACGGTCTATCGCCAGGCCGTCCAGCGCGGGCTGCTGACCGCCATTCTCGGCAACCCCGCGCCGCGCCGGCGCATCGAGTCGCTGTGCGCCATCCGCCCGCCCGAATTCTATCAGGTCAGCCTGGAGGGTCTCGCCGACCACAACGATCACATCCGGGGTCCGGGACATTTCGATCGCATGATGAAGTTTCTCGAGATGCTCGGCGATCTGGGGATTCATCGCGTGGTGATGCTGACCCTCACCGCTGCCAACATCCACCAGGTGCTGCCGCTGGCGGAACGCCTCGCAGGCCGGGTGGAGATGTTCACCTTCAACCGCCTCAGCCCCGTGGGCCAGGGCGCCAGTTTGCAGACCGCGCCCCCGGCGCGTTTTCGCCGGCTTCTGAGCGATTATCTGGAAGCCGCCCGAACCCGGTCCCACCTGGGATTCAAAGACAACCTTTTCAACATTCTGCGCGCCGAGCGGCAGGAGCCTTTTTTCGGGGGCTGCACCGGATTCGGCTGCGGGGCGGCCTTCAACTTCGTCAGCCTCCTGCCCGACGGCGAGGTGCATGCCTGCCGCAAGTTCCCCTCCCCCATCGGCCATCTCAAAAACCAGTCCCTTGCCGAGGCCTACGCATCGCCGGCGGCCGAACGCTACCGCCGTGGGCCGCCAGCCTGCACGGATTGCCGCCTGCGGCCGGTCTGCCGGGGCTGCATGGCCGTGGTCTACGGCCTGGGAAAGGATCCCTTCACGGATCTGGACCCCTACTGCCCGGCGGTGCGCGGCGACGACCCTCTGTTGAGGAAGTGAAATGCCGCGCTTTATCCAAACCAACGGCAGAGTCCGCGACGCCCGCTCCGGCCTGGTGTGGCCGGCCGATGCGGCCCTGTCCGAATTTCCGCTGGATTGGGCCGAGGCCCTGGCCTTCGTCCGGGACCTGAACCATTCGCGCTTCCAGGGCCATGACGACTGGCGGCTGCCCAACCGCCGGGAACTGTTCAGCCTGGTGAGCCATCAGGCGGTCAACCCGTGCATCGCGCCGCCGCACCCCTTCGTCAACGTGTTTCACGGCTACTACTGGACCGCCACCACCTGCGCCCGGCTGCCGGACCAGGCCTGGTACATCCATATGGGCGGCGCACGGGTTTTCAAGGGGATGAAGCCCAATTCCTACATGCTCTGGCCCGTCCGGATCCCGGCGGGATCGGCGGCCCGCGTGCTGCGGACCGGGCAGCGGCGCTGCTACGGACCGAACGGCGACATCATCGGCTGTTCCGGCACGGGGCAGGACGGCGAGCTGTGCTCGGGGCTGGGATGGGACGAGCCGCGCTTTACCGAGGGCAAGGATCTGGTTCGCGACCGGGCCACCGGCCTGACCTGGCTCAAAGACGCCGATCTGCCGGGCGGCATGCGCGACTGGCCATCGGCCTTGGATTGGGTGCGGCGTCTGAACACCGAATCGGCCTTCGGGCATGACGACTGGCGGGTGCCGGAGATTCGCGAGCTGGAAGGCCTCGTCGACCTGGGCCGCCACACTCCGGCCCTGCCGGCGGGCCACCCCTTTGTCAACGTTCGGGACTTTTACTGGTCTTGCACCACCAGCCGCTACGACACCCGCTACGCCTGGGCGCTGTACCTGGTCGACGGGATGGTGGGCGTCGGCTACAAGCCCTTGCGGGAGTTTTACCTCTGGCCGGTACGAAGCAGTGCTCAACCGTCGCCTGCCCGCTCGTAGCGGTTTTGCTTCGGTCAATATAGTGACCTATAAATGAAAATAAGGCCGACGGTTTTCACTACCTCGTGGTGCTGTGCGAACACAGCGCTTCATCGTCCCCACAAGGTTGACAGCGGTGCCGCCCGAAGCCTTTCACCGAGCGGTAGATCTTCAGTGCCGTCGTACAATATCACCCCCAGCCGGAAAGCGTCGCCGGCAATGCTTGCCAGCCGCTTGAGGCCGCGCAGGTCATTCTGCCGGACGGTTGCGGCCGCCTTGATTTCGACACCGACCAGTTGCCCGGCCGCGTTTTCCACCACCACATCGACTTCCACCTGATCGTGATCGCGGTAGTAGAACAGACGGTATGAATCGTCGGCAGTGGCGGCATGCTTGAGCAGCTCTCCGAAAACGAAGGTTTCCAGCACCGCTCCGAAGCGCCTTCGATCCCGGGCGACATCCTCCGCCGCAAGATCCAGCAAGGTGGCCAGCAAACCGGAATCGATGAACTGGAGCTTGGGCGTTTTGACGATCCGGCTGAGCCGGTTGCGCGCCCACACCTCGACCCGCTTGAGCAAAAACATCTGCTCGAAAACCCCCAGGTAGCGTGTCGCCGTCTT
Source organism: uncultured Desulfobacteraceae bacterium (assembly GCA_937982505.1). Classification (GTDB taxonomy): domain Bacteria; phylum Desulfobacterota; class Desulfobacteria; order Desulfobacterales; family UBA2174; genus UBA2174. Next base: position 13,793 of record CALJLV010000059.1, read on the forward strand.
GCCATCCAACCCGATCTGTCCACCCAGTTGCGCATAGTTGCACATCTGGCCGGCCATCTGGGCCAACGCGCGGGCAAAACGGGGCAGATGATCGAGCTTGACGACAGCGGCCACCTCGCGGACATCCCGCTGGATGATCGCAGCAAGGTATTGACGCGCCCAAACGGAACGCCTTCTGGCCGCGGCACGGACCACCGCTTCCGGATAGCCGCCGCGCAGCACCGTATTCACCAGATCATCGCCCGTTACAGCGGTAGCCGTTTCCGGCAACTCTCCGGCAAAGACGCTGTCGAGCCAATTGGTCGCCGTGCCCCTGATCTCGCTCTGCGCCAGCGGCAACAAGGTCAGGGTTTCCATACGGCCGGCCAGCGAATCGGCCACCGCGGGCATTACCATCAGATTGGCCGACCCGGTCAACAAGAACCGCCCCGGCCGCCGGTCCGCATCCACGCTTTTCTTGATTGCCAGCAGAAGCTGCGGAGCGCGTTGGACCTCATCGATGACGGCGCGATCCAAGCCGCGCACCAGGCCCACCGGATCTTCGCGGGCGACCAGAAGCGTCATCTCATCATCAAGGGTCAAATAGCGCCGTTCAGGTCCCGCCAATTGACGTACCAGGGTGGTCTTGCCCGCCTGACGCGGACCGGCCAGCAACACCACCGGCGTGTCGGACAGGGCCGCGACGATACGAGGCCGGATGAGGCGGGGATAAAGGGGGGAAGCGCCAGACATGAAAAAAAATAGCGTGTGATTCGGAATGTGTCAACAGAAATTGCGGAAAACAAACCCGTTTAATCCGGATTTTTATACTCGACAATCCGGAATCCAGCATCGTTTGAATCGGAACAGCGGCGCGTAGGCTTCCAGGCGGTCAAAATCCACGACCCGGTTCTCGACTTTCGCCCCGGGGTGGTCTGCCGGCCGGCGGGTCAGCGTGACCACCCGGTGGATGTGACCCGCGGCGGCCAGCCGATCGGTCAGCGCCTTTCCCTCCAGACCGGTAGCCCCGATCACGACGGCCAGGCTGTTCATGGCACCCTCCTCGTGGGCTGTTTTCGGGTGGGATCCTCGCAGGTCGCCAGAATCGAAAGGGAATCAGGCCGGCCCCAGTTTGCGGGCCAGCAGCTCGCGGATCACCTTGGGATTGGCCTTGCCTCCCGAGGCCTGCATCACCTGGCCGATGAGGAAACCCAAGGCCTTGCCCTGACCGGCCTGGAAATCCGCCACGGCCGCCGGCTGGGCCGCCAGAACCCCTTCAACGAGCCGATCAAGGGCTTCCGGATCGGAGACCTGGTCGAAGCCGCGCTCCCGAACGATGGCCTCCGGGCTCTGGTCGCTGTCGAAGAGTCGGGCCAGGACCTCGCGCGCCGCGCCGGCGTTGACCCGGTCCTGGGCCAGCAGGCGCAGCAGGGCGGCCAGGCGGGCCGGGGGCACCGGTGAGGTGTCCAGGTCCAGACCCCGGGACTTGAGGGCCGGCAGCACCTGGGTGGTCAGCCAGTGCATGGCCATGCGCGGAGCGATCTCCTGGTCGACAAGGGCCTCGAAGTAGCCGGCCATTTCCGGATCGGCGCTCAAAAAGGCCGCCTCTTCGGCGCTCATGCCGTGCTGGGCCACGAAGCGCTCGGCCCGGGCGGCGGGCATTTCCGGCAGGCGGGCGCAGAGCTGGTCGATCCAGGCGGGCGTCAGTTCGATGACCGGGACCGTGGGATCCGGCACGCAGGGGCCCTCGAACTTGGCGCGCATGGGGACGGTGGCCTTTTTTTCCGGGTCCCACAGGCGGGTGTGCAGGACGACGGCCTCGCCGGCCCGGACCGCCGCGCTCTGGCGGGCGATCTCGTGGGCGATGGCGTCGCCCACGTGGCGGACGGAGTTCATGTTCTTGACCTCCACCTTGGTGTTCATCTCCTGGCTGCCCGCCGGGCGGATGGAGATGTTGGCGTCCACCCGCATGGTGCCGTTGTCCATGCTGCACTCGGAGGCCCCCACATAGCGCACCTGGGTGCGCAGGGCCTTGAGAAACTCCATGGCGTCGTGGGGCGAGCGGAAGTCGGGTTCGGTGACAATCTCCACCAGCGGCGCCCCGGCCCGGTTGAAGTCCACCAGGCTGATGGGCAGGCGCCCCTCCATCTCGTGCACCAGTTTGGCCACATCCTCTTCCATGTGGATGTGGTGGAGGCGCAGCCGTCGGGGCTGCCCGTCTTCGCCCAGGACGTCGATCCCGCCGCCGCGCGACAGGGGCTGGTGGGCCTGGGAGAGCTGATAGCCCTTGGGCAGGTCCGGATAGTAGTAGACCTTCTGGTCGAAGGCGCTCACCGGCTGCAGTTCGGCTCCCAGCCCCAGGCAGAGCAGGGCCGCCTTTTCCAGGGCCTGCCCGCTCAGGCGGGGGACCGCCCCGGGATACCACAGACAGGTGGGGCAGACGTTGCGGTTGGGTGGATCGCCGGGGCGGTTGGGGCAATCGCAGAACATCTTGGTGGCGCAGTTGAGCGCCACGTGGATTTCCAGGCCGATGACCGCTTCGAATTCCATCACCGCTCCCCTTTCCCGTCCAGCGCCATCAGATACTGGCCCAGGTCCAGCAGGCGTCCGTCGCCGCGCCGCGCGGCCGTCAATTGGAGCCCGCCCCCTGCCGATCCCGACGCCGGCGGCAGAACCAGGGCCGGCTGGCCGGTGACGTTGGCAAAGAGCAGGGGCGCCAGTTCCGCATAGGTCCCGGCCAAGGAGAGGCCGTCACCGGCCACGGTTCCGCTGTCGGCCGGCAGGGCCAGCACATCGACCTGGGCCGCCAAGCGGTCCATGGCCGCCTTGAGCCGGGCGCGGATGCGGCAGGCGTCCTCGAAGGCCGAGTAGCGCTCGAACTGAAAAAAGGCGCCCTGGAACAGATAGCGCTTGACCAGGGGACCGAAGGCCGCGGCCCGCGATCGCAGGTACATTTCGTTCCAGTTTCTGGCACCGGAGGCGCGGCGGCCGTAGCGCACCCCATCGTAGCGCCCGGCGCAGGAAGAGGCCTCCACCGATCCGACGATGCGGTGCACCAGGGCAAAGCGCGCAAATTCGGGAAAGGGCAGCTCGCGCAGGGCGAACCCGGCTTCCTCGAGGACGCTCAGCCGCGCGCGGAAGGCTTCGGCCTGGCCCCGGGACAGACCTTCCAGGGCCTCGGGAAGGACCCCGATGGTGGTGCAGCACGGATCGATGGCGCGGGGCGCCAGATCCGGCGCCGCCTCCAGGGGCATGGAAAAATCCAGGTCGTCCGGCCCGGCGATAACCTCCAGAACGCGACGCAGCTCCGCGATGGCGGATGCCAGCAGGCCGATGGCCTCCATGGACGGGATCAGTCCCGTCAATCCCAGGCGCGACACGAGACCATGGCTCGGCTTGAATCCGCAGACCCCGGCGCGGAGCGCCGCCCGGCGGGCTTCGCCGGCCAGGTCCAGCACCAGCTCGGCATCCGCCAGCCCCTGGACAAGGGCCGCCGCGGCCCGACTCGCCCCCAGGCCGAAGCCGAATTCGCTCATCGCCGTGGTCCCGCAAAGATGGGCGCCGGCCTCACGCAGCCGGTGGATCACGGTGGCGTCCTCCAGGGCTTTGAAATCGGCCAGGGCGGCCGACCCGGCCTCGGCGGGCCATCCGGCCACCGACAGGTTCGGCTGCACCGCGACGCGCAATCCTTCCAGGGGGCCCTGCGCCGCGGTCCGGGTGTGCGGATTCAGATGGGAAAAGGGATCATCCATGGACAGGTCGCTTTCTTATTCCAAAATGGAGGCCACTTTGAAGTAATCGCCCTTGGTGGCCGGCGCGCTGGCGAGCAGCCGGCCGTTGTCGGCCAGGGGCGAGGGCCGGGCCGTGGTGCCCGGACGCAGGCGGTTGGCCACCGGGACCACGCGGTAAGCGGGCGCCTCGTGGCCCGCATGTTCGGCGGCCAGGGCGGCCAGCCGCTCGGCCTCGGCCAGCACCTCCGCCATGCGGGGGCGCTCTTCAGGGGCGAGGCCGATGCGCGAGACCCAGCCGATGCGGTCGACCGGATCGCTTTTCCGGTCGTCGCCGGGCAGTGCCTCCCGGCCGCCCGGATTCAACAGGTCCAGTTCGGCCAGCTGCTGGCGCGCCACCGCCGAGGGGGCCCCGGTGAGGGGGCAGGCCGCCGAACGGTTCTTGGGAAAGGCGATCACTTCGCGGATCGACGGGGTCTTGAGGATCATCGACACGGTGCGGTCCATGCCCAGGGCCAGCCCGCCGTGGGGAGGGGCCCCGAAATCGAAGGCCCGCAGGAAAAAACCGAACTTTTCCCGGGTTTCATCCTCGCTCAGGCCCAGGGCGGCGAAGATCCGCCGCTGCACCTCCCGGTCGTTGATGCGGATCGAGCCGCCGCCCAGCTCCTCGCCGTTGACCACCAGGTCGTAGGACCGCGACCGCAGGGCCAGAAGATCCTCGATGTCCGCGGGATCGAAGTCGGTGCGGTCCGGGGCGGTGAACGGATGGTGGCTGGAGGTGACCCCGCCCTCCTCGGTGGGTTCGAAAAGCGGAAATTCGGTGATCCAGATCGGACAGTAGCGGTCGGCCGGGATCAGCTCTAGCCGGCGGGCCAGATGGAGGCGCAGTTGTCCCAGGGCCGACACCACCACCGCGCGAGAAGGGTCGGCCACCATGATGAGCACGTCCCCGTCGGCGGCCTCGAAGCGCTGGCGCAGCCCGTCTAGCTCGGCGGGGCTGAAATACTGGACGATGTTGGACTCGAAGGTGCCGCCCGCAACGCGCATCCAGGTCATCCCCTTGGCGCCGAAGCCGGGGGCGATCTCCCTGGCGTATTCGTTCTGGAGCACGTTCTTGCTCAGTTTGGCGGACTGCCCCCGGAGGTTGATCCCCTTGATGCACCCGCCGCGCTGGAGGATCTGGCGAAAGATGGCGTAGCGGGTGTCGCGGAACAGATCCGTCACGTCCACGAAGCGCAGGTCGAAGCGCAGGTCCGGCCGGTCCGAGCCGGTGGTCTCCATGGCCTCGGTCCAGGTCAGGCGGGCGAAGGGTCTTGGCAGCTGAATCCCCCCCAGGGCGAACATGCGCGCCGCCAGCTCCTCGATCAGCGCGTAGATGAATTCCTCGTCGATAAAGGAGGCCTCCAGGTCGAGCTGGGTGAATTCCGGCTGCCGGTTGGGCCGCAGGTCTTCGTCGCGAAAGCAGCGTGCCAGCTGAAAGTAGCGCTCCATCCCGCCGATCATCAGCAGCTGCTTGAAGAGCTGGGGCGACTGGGGCAGGGCGTAGAAACTGCGCGGATGCACCCGGCTGGGCACCAGGTAGTCGCGGGCCCCCTCCGGGGTGCTCATGGTGAGCACCGGGGTTTCGACCTCCACGAAACCGTGGGCGTCGAGGAACTGGCGCACGCACTGGAAGATGCGGTGGCGCAGGATCAGATGATCGCGCATGGAGGGCCGCCGCAGATCGAGATAGCGGTACTGGAGGCGCAGGTCCTCGGCCGCCGGTTCGGCCCCGCCGGCGGCGCCGGCCACCATGGCCTTTTCCGAAACAGAGAAGGGCAGCGGCTCGGATGCGGCCAGGACGGTCAGTTCCGCAACCAAAACTTCGATGAGGCCGGTTTCGAGGTGGGGATTTTCGGTGCCCGGCAGGCGCCGGCGCACTTCGCCGCTCACCACGATGCAGTACTCGGCGCGCAGTTCGGCCGCCCGCCGGCAGAGGGCGTCGGAGGCCGCCTCCGGACTGAACACGATCTGCACGATGCCGCTGCGGTCGCGCAGGTGCACGAAGAGCAGGCCGCCGTGGTCCCGGTAGGCGTCCACCCACCCGGCCAGCGAAACGCGGCGGCCGACATCCGCCGGGGTCAGTTGTCCGCAGAAAAGGCGTTGGGAAAACATGGCCGAGGTCCCTTTCCGATGGGTTGCCGAACGGCTGAATTTCAGCAGGGATCACAGGTTCAAACCGCGGCAGGGTAGCAAAGGGAAGGCCGTATTGCAAGATGCGCCGCCTCGGGCCAGCGATTCCAGGCCCTTGACCGGAAAGCTGCGGTTGTTAGCGGGACTGATGGGCGCAGAGGGGGCATGGCGGCGTTGACACTCGGGGCTGGAGTGCCGCGTGAAGTCTCCTGGAGGCGTCACGCAAAGACTTGAAATGATCGCGAGCAAGCCACCGGTGCCGGCTCCCCCCAAAGCGCGAAGACGGCCCCGCTGCCGGAGGCGCCCCCTGAACGGGGGCGCCTCCCGCGGATGGCCGGCCGCCGCGTCCCGGGCCACGGCGGCCGATGCCTTGCACCGATGTGCTGCCCGGGGATCCGAGCGGGCCGCTGGCAGGTCCCGCCGGCCCGGGATCAGGCAATGTCGAAGCGGTCCAGGTTCATGACCTTGTTCCACGCCGCCACGAAGTCGTTGACAAACTTTTCTTGGGAATCCTGGCAAGCGTAAACTTCCGCCAGCGCCCGAAGCTGGGAGTTGGCGCCGAAGATGAGGTCCACCCGGGTGCCGGTCCACTGAAGCGCTCCGCTCTGGCGATCGCGGCCCTCGAACACGTCCGCGTCTGGCGACGTCGGCTTCCACTCCGTGCCCATGTCGAGCAGATTCACGAAAAAGTCGTGGGTCAGCGCCTCCGGTCGGCGGGTAAAGACGCCGTGGGGGGACTGTCCGAAGTTGGCATTCAGGACGCGCAGGCCGCCAACCAGAACCGTCATTTCCGGAGCGGTCAGGGTCAGCAGCTGGGCCTTGTCCACCAGCAGTTCCTCGGCCGTCACGGCGTACTGGGTTTTCTGGTAGTTGCGGAACCCGTCGGCCTTCGGTTCAAGGACGGCAAACGCGTCCACGTCGGTTTGCTCCGGGGCGGCATCCGTGCGCCCCGGGGTGAAGGGAACGGTCACATCATGGCCGGCCTTCCTGGCCGCCTCCTCGACGCCGGCGCAGCCGCCCAGCACGATCAGGTCGGCCAGGGAGACCTTCTTGCCGCCCGATTGCGCCTCGTTGAACGCCTTGCGGAGGCCTTCAAGAGCCTGCAGAACCTTCTGCAGCCGGGCCGGCTGGTTGACTTCCCAATCCTTTTGCGGGGCTAGGCGGATGCGCGCCCCGTTAGCCCCGCCGCGCATGTCGGAGCCGCGGAAGGTGGAGGCCGACGCCCAGGCCGTCGAGACCAGTTCCGGAATGGACAGACCGGCGGCCAGGATCTTGCCTTTGAGGGCGGCGATGTCCTGTTCGTCGATGAGCGCATGATCCACGGCGGGCACCGGGTCCTGCCAGATCAGCTCTTCGGCCGGGACCTCCGGGCCGAGATAACGCGAACGCGGGCCCATGTCGCGGTGGGTCAGCTTGAACCAGGCCCGGGCAAAGGCGTCGGCAAACGCCTCGGGGGCCTCCAGATAACCTCGGGCAATCTTTTCGTAAACCGGATCGAATTTGAGGGAAAGGTCGGCCGTGGTCATCATGGGACGGCGTTTCTTGGATGGATCATGGGCATCGACGACCATGTCCTCCTCATCCACATCCTTTGCCAGCCATATATAGGCCCCTGCCGGACTCTTGAGCAGCTCCCACTCGTACTTGAACAGCACCTTGAGATACCCCATGTCCCACTGGGTCGGATTGGGCTTCCAGGCGCCCTCCAGGCCGCTGCTGATCGTGTCGCCGCCCTTGCCGCTGCCGAAGCTGCTCTGCCAGCCGAGCCCCTGCGCCTGGATGGGGGCGGCCTCGGGCTCGGGCCCCACATGGGTTGCCGGGCCGGCGCCATGGCATTTGCCGAAGGTATGCCCACCGGCGACCAGGGCCACGGTCTCTTCGTCATTCATGGCCATCCGGGCGAAGGTCTCGCGGACATCGCGGGCCGATTCCGCGGGAATGGGCTGGCCGTCCGGGCCTTCCGGGTTGACGTAGATCAGCCCCATCTGCACGGCCGCCAGGGGGTTCTCCAGATCCCGCTCGCCGCTGTAGCGGCTCTTGGGCTTGTCGCTGGTGGCCAGCCACTCCTCTTCGGCCCCCCAGTAGATGTCCTCTTCCGGCTCCCAGATGTCCTCGCGCCCGCCGGCAAAGCCGAAGGTCTTGAAGCCCATCGACTCGAGGGCGCAGTTGCCGGCCAGGATCATCAGATCGGCCCAGGAAATCTTGCGGCCGTATTTCTGCTTGATGGGCCAGAGCAGACGGCGCGCCTTGTCCAGGTTGACGTTGTCCGGCCAGCTGTTCAGCGGCGCCAGGCGCTGATTGCCGGTCCCCGCCCCCCCGCGGCCGTCGCCCATGCGGTAGGTGCCGGCGCTGTGCCAGGCCATGCGGATGAGCAGCGGCCCGTAGTGGCCCCAATCGGCCGGCCACCACGCCTGCGAGTCGGTCATCAAGGCGTAGAGATCCTTCTTGACCACCGGCAGGTCGAGTTTCTTGAATTCCTCGGCGTAATTGAAGTCTTCGCCCATGGGATTGCTCAAACCGGAATGCTGGTGAAGTATCCTGAGGTTCAACTGATTGGGCCACCAGTCCCGATTCGAGGTGCCCCCGCCGACCGCGGATCCCATTACCGGGTTCTTGCGCGCTTCTTTCATCGTCCTTCTCCTTTCGCTGTCTCAAGGGTGCATCGAGTGCCGCGACTGCGGCGCCCCCGTCGCGGGGCCTGACTGTCATTCGGAGAACCCTCTGCTGCAGTTTTTTTTAAAAACAGATCAGACCGTATCTTCCGAACATTCTCCGCAAATCCCGAAAAAGTCCAAGCGATGGTTAAGAATTTTAAAATTGTTTTCCAGCGCCACCTCTTGGGTCATTTCATCCAGGCTCTCCAGATCCGGGTCAACGATTTTTTTGCATCGGATGCAGATGAGGTGGGGATGAGGGTAGGGCCTGTGCCCGTCGTATCGGTTGCTCCCGTCGGGAAACCCCAGTTCCAGGACCTCCCCGAGTGATTTGATCAACAGGATGTTTCTGTATACCGTGGCAAGGCTCATGGTGGGAAAGGCGTCCCTTATCCGGGCATGGATGGTTTCGACGCTGGGATGCCCCTCGCTCTTGGCAAGAATGTCAACGATCGCCATCCGTTGAGGGGTGATCTTGTGCCCGTGCTGGCGCAATTTTTCAATGATGGCCGCGAATCTCGTCCCGGGGTCCGGCATGCAGCGCCTCTCGATCCTACTTGATATCTGTTATCATCTAACATAGATTTTTCTCTGTCGTCAACACCTCAGTTCCGCTTCCCGCCGGCTGGAAAAACCCGCCATGCGAAAACCCGGGTGGCGATGGCGAGCTCCGCTGCCCGCGGCACCTGTCCGATCCAAATAGAGCGGCCCCGGATCCGTCCCTCTGAACTTTGTCCGGGATCCGGGGCGGACCGCGCCGCAATCCTTTTTACAGGGAATTCAGCGGTACATGCCCTCGATCAGATCGGCGAAGGCCTGGTGCACGGCGCGGCGCTTGACCTTCATGGTGGGGGTCACCTCCCCGTCTTCCTCGTACAACTTCTTGGGCAGGATGGTGAACTTGCGTACGTTTTCGACCCGTGACAGGGCGGCGTTGACCGCGTCCACCTCGGCGCGGATCAGCCCGAGGATCTCGGGCGCCTCGGTCAGGTCCCGGTAGGTGGAAAACTGGATCTTGTGGTCCTGGGCGTACTTGACCACGTTGTCCTCGTCGATCATGATCAGGGCCGTGAGATACTTGCGCCGGTCTCCGATCACCACCGCGTCGTTGATGTACGGGCTCGCCTTGAGCTTGTTTTCGATGTACTGGGGGGTGATATTCTTGCCCCCGGCGGTGACGATGATGTCCTTCTTGCGGTCGGTGATGCGCAGATACCCGTCCGCGTCCAGTTCGCCCACGTCCCCCGAATGCAGCCAGCCGTCCACGACGGTATCGGCCGTGGCCGCCGGATCCTTGAAGTAGCCCTGGAACACGGCCGGCGAGCGTACCAGGATCTCGCCGTCTTCGGCGATGCGCACCTCGACCCCGGGCAAGGCCCGGCCCACGGTGCCGCGCTTGACCTTTCCGATGCGGCTCAGGGCCGTGACCCCGGTTCCTTCGGTCTGGCCGTAGCCTTCGATGAGGTTGACGCCGATGGCCTGAAAGAAGGCCAGCACGTCCGGGGCGATGGGGGCGGCCCCGCTGTAGGCCACCCGCATGCGCTCGAACCCGAGCCGCTCGGTGAGCTTGCGAAACACCGCCAGCCAAGCCAGGCGGTAGAAGGCGTCCAGGTGCCAGGGCACCGGTTTGCGGTCCAGGAGCAGATCGGCCCGGCGCCGGCCCACGGCCAGGGCCGCACCAAAGGCCAGGCGCTTCAACCAGGTGGCGTCGGCCATGCGGATGGCGATGGCCGAGGCGTACTTTTCCCAGATCCGCGGCACGGCATAGCCCACGGTGGGCGACACCTCGATCATGTTGTCGGTGACCGTGTCGAGCCCTTCGACGAAATTGACCGTGTAGCCGTGGGTGGCGTGGGCCAGCACGGAAAAAAGGCGCTCGAAGATGTGGCACAGGGGAAGAAAGGAAAGGACCTCGTCTGTGTCGTAAATGGGGTTCTCCCGGGCCACGGCCCAGGCCATCCAGGTGACGTTGAGATGGCTCAGCATGGCTCCCTTGGGCGGCCCGGTGGTGCCCGAGGTATAGATCAAAAGAGCGGTGTCCTGGGGGGTCAGGGCCGCCATGCGCCGGGCCGCCGCCCGGGGGTCGCGCCCCAGCACGGCGCGGCCGTGTTCCAGCAGGGCCTCGAAAGTCATGACCTGAGGATCGGAAAAGTGGCGCAGCCCCTTGGTGTCCCAGACGATGACCCGCTCCAGGGCCGTCGTTCGCTCGCGAAAATGGAGCCACTTGTCAAGCTGCTCCTCGTTTTCCACGAACAGAAAGCGCGCCTGGCTGTGGTCCATCACATAGTGCACCTGGGGCCAGGCACTGGTGGCATAGATGCCCACCGCAGCGCCGGCGGCGCACTGAATCCCCAGATCGGCGATGACCCATTCGGGGGCGTTGTCGCCGATGATGGCGGCCCGCTGTCCGGGCTGCAGACCCAGATCGACAAGGGCCGCGGCGGCCTGGACCACCCGCTGGTGATACTGGCGCCAGGAAATGGCATGCCACAGCCCCAGGGCCTTTTGCCGTATGGCCACCCGGTCGCCGTAGCGCGCCGCCGTCGCCTCGAAGACCGCCGGCACCGTGGTGGGCATGAAATTTCGATCCGTCACAGCCTTTGCCATCGGTCCATCTCGGTAAAAGCCCGCCATCCGCTTCGGCCCCTGTCCATGTTTACGCCCGATTGTGGGAAAAATGGATTCCGGGTCAGGCCCGGAACGACCGAAGCAGAACCTTTAGATTTTCCCATATAATTTTTGCCGCCAGGCGAAAATTAGCGCCACACCTTCTTGCGTTTCCAGCGCTGAAACCCCTTCAGCGACGCCTCGGACCTCATCCCCAGGTAGAATTCCTGCACATTGGGATCGGCCATCAGCTCGGTCGCGGCCCCCTTGAGCACAAAGCGCCCGTTTTCCATGATAAAGCCGTAGTCGGCGATGGAAAGGGCCATGCGCGCGTTCTGTTCCACCAGCAGAATGGTCACGCCGCTCTGGCGGATGGTCTCGATGATGCGAAAAATTTCCTGCACCAGCAGCGGCGAGAGCCCCAGGGAGGGTTCGTCGAGAAAGAGCAGCGTGGGCCGGCTCATCAGCGCCCGGCCGATGGCCAGCATCTGCTGCTCGCCGCCCGAAAGCGTTCCGGCCCACTGGCGCTGGCGGCGCCCCAGGACCGGAAAGGTGTCCAGCACCGTGCGCATGTCGGAGGCCACCGCTTCCCGGTCCCGGCGGGTATAGGCCCCCATGAGCAGGTTCTCGCGCACGCTCAGCGCCTCGAAGACCTCGCGCCCCTCGGGCACGTAGGAGATGCCCTGGCGTACGATCTCCTCGGTGTCCATGCCGTCGATGCGCCGGCCGCCGAAGGTGATCGACCCCTTGTCGGGCTGGTCTTCGATGAGGCCCATGATCGTCTTGAGAATCGTCGACTTGCCCGCCCCGTTGTTGCCCAGAATCGCGGTGATGGTGCCGGCCTCCACCTGCAGCGAGGCCCCGCGGATGGCGTAAATCAGGTCGTAGTAGGTTTCGATGTTGTTGATTTCGAGCAAAGGAGGCATGAAAGTTCTTTACCGGCCTGTGGTTTTCCGGCTCTCCGGCCGCCGCGGCCTGCGGCGCGTGCCGCGTTTCAAGTGTCCAGCTTCACGATTCCAGATTCAGGTTTCAGCCCTCAGGTTTCAGCCCTCAGCCCTCAGGTTTCAGCCCTCAGCCCTCAGCCCTCAGGTTTCAGCCCTCAGCCCTCAGCCCTCAGGTTTCAGCCCTCAGCCCTCAGCCCTCAGAGTTTCCTTCCCCTCCCCCAGATAGGCCCGCAGCACCTCGGGATGCCTCTGGATCTCGACCGGAGGGCCCTCGGCGATGGGCTGTCCGAAGTTGATGGCCAGGATCCGGTCGCTGATGTCCATCACCATCCCCATGTCGTGCTCGATCAAGAGAACCGTGACCCCCATCTCCTCCTGGATGTCCTTGATCCAGAAGATCATGTCCTGCTTTTCCTCGGCGGTCATGCCGGCGCACGGTTCGTCGAGGAGCAGCAGTTCAGGCTCCAGGGCCAGGGCCCGGCCCAGTTCCACCTGCTTCTGAGTACCGTAGGGCAGGGCCCCCACCGGCTTGTTGCGCACCGCCTGCAGATCGAGCCGCTCGATGATCTCCTCGACCCGCCGCCGGTGGGCGCGCTCCTCGCGGCCGGCGAAGGAGCGCGGTCCCCACATCCAGGCCCCCCGCAGCAAACCGGTCTTCATGAACAGGTGCCGGCCCAGCATCAGGTTTTCCATGGTGTTCAGATGCTGGAAGAGCTCGATGTTCTGAAAGGTCCGGGCGATGCGGCGCCGGGCCACCCCATCGGGCCGGCACCCGCACAGGGAGTCTCCCTTGAAGCGGATCTGACCCGTGTAGTGGCGGTAGATCCCGTTGATGCAGTTGAACAGGGTGGTCTTGCCGGCCCCGTTGGGCCCGATGATGGCGAAGATCTCGCCCCGGTCGACCTGGAAGCCGATCTCCTTGAGGGCCTGCAGGCCCCCGAAGGCCACGGCCAGATCCTGCACTTCGAAAAACGGCGCGCCGCCCATCAGTCGATGGTCAGCCAGGGGGTGAGGCGTTTGGCCCCGCCGTCGGCCAGACATTCCACCAGAAAGACCTGCTTCTGGCCCTGGCGGCAGGCCGGCGACTGGGGATCGAAGGGGGCGTAGCTGATCTCGCCGCTGATCCCCTTGAAGCCCTGCATGGCCTCGAGCTGGGCCACCACGGCCTCGCGCGTCAGGTCCGGACCGGCGCGTCGGATGGCCTCCACCAGCGGTTCGGCAAAGGCGATACCGGCGTAGAAAAACAGTCCCCAGCGCTCGCCCTTGGCGGCGAAGGGTTCGAAGGCCTCCTTCTTGTACTGGTCCAGCAGCGGATACCCCTCTTCGGGCAGTTCGGCGAAGGTCGCCGCGATGACGCCCTGCCAGGCCCCCTTGCTGATGTTCATCATCAGCGGAAAATCCGAGCAGGTGCTGGTGCTCATGAACTGGGGGGCGAACTGCATGGCCTGACTGATACCCACCGTCATGACGGCGTGCTTTGGATTGGTCCACACCAGTACCATGTCGGCCTCGGCGCTTTTCAGGCGCATCACATGGGGCTTGAGGTCCGAGTCGGTGACGTTGACCGGGACCTCGGCCACCAGTTCGATTCCCCGGGGGCCGAGTTCGTCCTTGGCCCCCTTGACGCCGCTCTTGCCGTAGTCGTCGTTCTGGTAGATGATGGCGATCTTCTTCTTGCCCAGGGTCTCCACCGCATAGCGGCAAAGCGCCCTGGCCTCCAGATAGTAGAGCGGGTAGACGCCGAAGAGGTACTTGCGCGGCGGGTCGATCCAGTGCTCCGAGCCGGCGCTGGGGCCGACCCAGATGACCTTGTTGTCCATCAGGTAGTCGATCACCGAAAGGCCGCAGGCCGTGCCCACGCCGCCCACCCAGGCGAACATGCCGGTGCCCTCCTGCAGTTCCTTGACCCCTGCCTTGGTCTTGGCCGGATTGTAGGCGTCGTCGAACATGTGGTGGATCAGCCGGCGGCCGTGGATGCCGCCGGCGGCGTTGATCATCTTGAAATAGGCGTCGGTCCCCCGGGCCACCGAGCCCCAGGCGGCCGCGGGGCCGGTCTGGGGCCCCCACTGGCCGATGTGAATCTCGGTGTCGCTCACGCCGGTCTCGGCCCCTGCCCCGCCGGCCCACAGGCCCACTGCCAGCATCGCCATCAGCACCCTCGTCCACCTGAATTTCTTCATGGCCCCTCCTTGTCCGGTTGTCAGACCTTCTTGACGTAATGGCGCGCGAACAGCCCGCTGGGCCGCACGCACAACACCAGCACGATGATGGCAAAGGCCACCACCGACTTGAACTCGATGGACACGTAGCCCCCGAACAGATTCTCGATGATCCCCAGCAGATAGGCCCCGATCACGGCCCCGGGCAGGGAAGTCATCCCCCCGAGCACGGCGGCGGCGAATCCCTTGAGCATCGGATCCCACATCATATAGGGCTGCATGATCACCGGGGCCAGCAGAACCCCTGCCAGGGCCCCCACCAGAGAGGAAATCCCCCAGGTGATCATGAGGATCCGGCGGGTGCGGATTCCCATGATGCGCGCGGCGACCGGATTCTGCTGGGTGGCCTTCATGGCCATCCCGAGCCGTGAAAAGCGGAAAAAAAAGAAAAGCAGCCCCATGAGCACCAGGGCCACGGCCAGGGTCAGGGCCTCCAGGGTGCTGATGTAGACCCGGCCCAGCAGGATGCTGTCGTAAGGCGAGATGGGAAAAGGCATGGTCTTTTCCTCGGCCCCGAACTTCCACGACACCAGTCCCATGAGCACCATCTCCAGGCCGATGGTGATGATGATCATTCCCAGTACACTGGGGTTCTTGGCCCGGCGCAGGACGCAAAACTCCACCACGACGCCCAGGACCACGGCAAAGACCAAGGTCGCGGCCAGCGCCGTGTGAAGGGGCAGCCCGTAGGTGGCCAGCAGGCTGTAGGTCAGGTAGGTGACCACCAGGGCCATTTCCCCCTGAGCGAAATTGGGCACCTCGCTGGTCTTGTAGATGATGACCATCGCCAGGCCCATGAGGGCATAGGCACTGCCCGCGGCCACCCCGTTGACGATCATCTGCAGAAAATCGGTCATGAGACGAATTCCGATCGTGTGGCATCCTGGCCGGTGGGTGCGAAATTCACCGGCGGTCCGCCCAGCCCTTGCCGCCTGCCGCTTTCCTGTCAGCTCAGAACGGCCACGTCCTCCAGTACTTCTTGGCCCGGATCCAGAATCCGTAGAGGCCCAGGGGCTCGAAGATCATGATCCCGATCAGAATGGCGCCAAAGACCACGAACTGGATGTTGGACAGGCCGGTGGTGGTCAAATACTGGCGCGACAGATCCTCCAGCCAGGCACCCAGAACCGGCACGCCGGTGATGTTGCGCAGCTGCAGGTCGAGCCAGGTCAGCAGGCAGGCCCCGGTCACGGCCCCCATGATCGACCCCAGACCGCCCACCACCGCCATGGCCAGGAACATGATGCTCATGAGCAGCGAAAAAAGTTCCGGCTCGATGAACCGCAGCACAAAGGCGTACAGCCCTCCGCCGATTCCGGCGTAAAAGGCGCTCAGGGCAAAGGCCAGCGTCTTGTAGTAGGTCAGATTGACGCCGATGGTCTCGGCGGCCACCTCGGCGTCCCGGATGGCCACAAAGGCCCGGCCCACGCGGGTGCGTGCGATGTTGCGGGCCGCCACGGTGAGCACGATGGCCACGGGGACCACCAGGTAGTAAAAGGCCCGGTCGGTGGCCAGATGCCAGGGGCCGATGGCCAGATCCGGGGCGTGCAGCCCCTGGCGGCCGCCAAAGGCCTCGATGCGCCCGATCACCTGGGTGATGGTCATGCCGAAGCCGAGGGTGGCGATTGCCAGGTAGGGCCCTTCCAGGCGCAGGGCCGGCAGGCCCAGCAGAAATCCGAAAAGCGCCGCCACCAGGGCGGCGGCGGGCAGGGCCAAAACGAAGGGCAGGTGCAGGTGGGTCATCAGCAGCACGGTGCCGTAGGCCCCCACGGCGAAAAAACCGGCGTGGCCCAGGGAGACCTGGCCGGTGAAGCCCACCAGGATGTTGAGCCCCAGAACGACGATGACGTTGATGGCCAGGTAATTGACCAGGTAGACATAGTAGTTCTTGACCCAGAACGGCAGCAGGGCCAGCAGGACCAGGAGCAGGACGAACCAGAAGACCGCCACCGGTGACGAAAACAGGGCCACGTCCTCGTAATAATCCCGCTTCATGTCCATGGGGTCGGGTCGCTTTCTATCGGCCGATGGCGCGCCAGTGGCGTTTCCGGGTCGGCCATTGCTACCAGAGCGGCGGGTTGAATGTCAATATTTATTGATTGGATGATTATAAAATGAATTGCTTTCAAGTGACAGGACCGATCCGTCCCCGCCCTTCATGGCGATGACGGGGTCCGATCCGCTACGGACGCCGGCCGATTCAACCCACAGGGTTCCGCCTCGAAAGGGCCTCCGGGGCCCCCCCGGGGGCATTCCCGGAATCGGCCATCATCTCGGCCAGGGCCTCGGCACCCATGGGCGTCCAGGCCAGGGCCAGGGCCCGGCCCAGATGGGCGGCCAGGGCTTCGCGGGCCGCGGGCAGATTCACCGGCCGAGTGCCGGCCGCCTGCAGGGAGGTCATGGCCACTTCGGCCAAACCGCAGGGAAGGATCCAGCCAAAAGGGGTCAGGTCGGTGGTGACGTTCAGGGCCAAACCGTGAAAGCTGATTCCGTGCCGCACGGCCAAACCGATGCTGCCCAGCTTGCGCTCACCCGTCCAGACCCCGCGGTTGCGCGGATGGCGGCCCGCCCCGACCCCGAAATCGGCGGCCGTGGCGATCATGGCGTCTTCCAGGGCGGTCACCAGCGCATCCACGCCCAGCCGGCGGCGGCGCAGGTCCAGGATCAGGTAGGCCACCAGCTGGCCCGGCCCGTGGTAGGTGATGAACCCGCCGCGCTCGGTCTGGACCACCTGGATGCCGGCCGCGGCCAGAGCTTCGCCCGGCACCCGGATGTACTCCCGGCCGCCGCGGCGGCCCAGGGTGAAAACGGGCGGATGTTCCAGGAAAAGGACCAGATCCTGGCAGAGGCGCTCCTGGCGGCGCAGATCCACCAGCCGGTGCTGCAGGTCCAGGGCCGCGCCATAGGGGATCGACGCCAGATCGAGGCGAAAGCAGGGGCTCGGGGGCAGATCTCCCGGCACCCGTCGCGCAAACCCGCCACGGATCATTTCGGGCCAGGCGCTCCGGGGTTGTTGGCGGCCAGATCCATCCGGCGCACCTCGCGGCGCAGGATCTTGCCCACGGCGCTCTTGGGCAGCGTGTCCACGGCCACCACCTGGCGGGGGACCTTGTAGGCGGCCAGGTGCTGGCGGCAAAAGGCAATGACCTCCTCGGGCACCAGGCTGCGCCCGGCCATGGGGACCACGTAGCACTTGACCGTTTCCCCCCGGTAGGGGTCGGGCACGCCGATGGTGCAGGCTTCCAGGATGTCGGGATGCGCCATCAGAATGGCGTCCACCTCCTTGGGATAGATGTTGTACCCGCCGGCGACGATCATGTCCTTCTTGCGGTCCACCACCGTCAGGTAGCCGTCGGCGTCGAGAAAGCCCAGGTCGCCCAGATAAAACCAGCCGTCGCGCAAGGCGGCGGCCGTTTCCTCGGGCCGACGGTAGTAGCCCTGCATGACCTGGGGACCGCGCACGCAGATCTCGCCCACCTCGCCTGCGGGCATCTGGCGGGTGCCGGTCTCGGGGTCCACGATGCGGATGTCGGTGTTGGGCAGGGGCAGCCCTACGGTTCCGGGCTTGTGGCGTCCCTTGTAAGGGGCGCAGGTGGCAAAGGCGGTGTTTTCGGTGGCCCCGTAGACGTCGTGGATGGTGGCCCCGTGCAGGCTTTCCAGCTGGGCCACCGTGTCGGCGGCCAGCGGCGCGGCGCCGGCGAAATAGCCCTTGACAAAGGAAAGATCCAGCCTGCGAAAGCGCGCATCGTTCAGGAGCCCCACGAAGATGGTGGGCACCCCGGGCAGGAAGGTCGGACGGTGCTTGGCCAGCAGGTCGACGATCACCGAGGGCTCGGGCCGGGGCACCAGGATGCAGGTCCAGGCGTTGGCGATGGGCAGGTTCTGGCTCACCGAGTAGCCGGCCGAATGAAAGATGGGGTAGATGCCCATGATGCTTTCGGCCGCCGCCTTCAGATCGGGAAACCAGGCGCTGAACTGCTGGATCACCCCGGCGATGTTGGCGTGGGTCAGCACGGCCCCCTTGCTCACGCCGGTGGTCCCGCCGGTGTAGAGCAGGGCGGCGGGGTCCTCCCAGCGTGCCGCGCTGGGCAGCGGATCCGCCGGGTGCCGGGCCAGGAGGTCCGTGAAACGGTGGCGCCCCGGGCCCGGGGTGACCCGGGCGACCATCTGGCGCCGCACCAGCGGAAAAAGCTGCTTCTGCACAAAGGGCAGAAAGTCGCGGATCCCGCAGGTGATCACATGTTCCAGCCGGGTCTGGGAGCGGATAGCCTCGATGCGGGGCAGGAGCAGATCCAGGATCACGGCCACCCGCGAGCCGGCGTCGCCGATCTGCTGGGCCAGTTCGCGCTCGGTGTACAGCGGGTTGTGCATCGCCGTGACGGCGCCCAGGCGGTAGGCGGCATGGTTGGCCACCACCACCTGGGGAATGTTGGGCAGGACCATGGACACCTTGTCCCCGGGGCCCACCCCCAGGGCGGCCAGGGCCTGGCTGAAGCGGTGCACCATGTCCAGCAGGGCCTGGAAGCGGATGCGCCGGCCGAAATAGATGAAGGCCGGATGATGGGGGTGGCGGGCGGCGGTGCCTTCGAGCACCTGGGGCATGGGCAGCGGCGCGATGGCCACCTGGGGGGGCACCCCCGGGGCGTAGTGCCGGTGCCAGGGACGATCGAACGCCATGGGCATCCTCCTTGACGGTGCGGGTGGCGCAGGGGTGAGACGGGTGGCAAGAGATTTAGGGGGATATCAGAAAAGAAACCGAATCACAACGGCAATCAGAGTCTGAACGATCTTCGGCTCAACGGATGCCCCTGAAGCCGCCAAACCGTGTTGCGGCCCGCGGGCCGCAACACGGTCGATGCTTTCCGGCGGCGATGGGCCGTCAGCCGATTTCCAGGGCGCAGGCCATGGAGACGCCGCCGCCCCCGCAGAGGGTGGCCAGGCCCAGGTTCCTGCCCCGCCGGCGCAGCTCGTGGATCAGGGTCACCATGATGCGGGCCCCGGTGGCCCCCACCGGATGGCCGATGCCGATTCCCGACCCGTTGACGTTGGTGATATCGCGGTCCAGCCCCAGCTCCCGCTCGCAGGCGATGTACTGGGCGGCAAAGGCCTCGTTGACCTCCACAATCTCGAAGTCGGCGATGGTCAGGCCGGCACGGCGCAGCAGGTCCCGCACCGCCGGCACCGGCGACAGACCCATCACCGACGGGTGGCAGGCGCCCCGGCCCACGGCACGAATCTTGGCCAGAGGCGAGAGCCCCAGCACCCTGGCCGTGTCGGCCCCCATGAGGACCATGGCGGCGGCCCCGTCGTTGAGGCCGCTGGAGTTGCCGGCCGTCACCTTGCCGGTCTTGGGCACGAAGGCCGGCGGCAGTTTGACCAGCTGTTCCATGGTCAGGCCGGGCCGGAAGTGTTCGTCGCGGTCAAAGACGACGGGCGGCTTCTTGCGCCGGGGCATCTCGATGGGGACGATTTCCCGGGCGAAAGTCCCGTCGGTGGCGGCGCGCTCCACGTTGTGGTGGCTGCGCAGGGCCACCTCGTCCATCTCCTGGCGGGTGATCCCCAGGTGCTGGGCCACGAACTCGGCGGTATGCCCCATGATGTAGGGCCGGCCCACGAAACTGCGCAACGGTTCCTGGGCGGCGTCCACCGGCCCCTCCTCGGGATGAGGGAGCAGATGCGAGCCGCAGTGCAGACCGCGGATCAGGGCATCCACCAAGGTCTGGTCCTGAAGCCGGCATCCCCAGCGGGCCCCCGGCACCTCGTAGGCCACTCCGGACATGTGCTCCACCCCGCCGGCCAGGATGATGTCGGCCATGCCGGCCTGGATCATGGCCATGCCGCTCAGGACCGCCTCCATCCCCGAGATGCAGACCCGGTTAAGGGTCACGGCGGTGACCGTGTCGGGAATCCCGGCCATCAGGGCCGCGGTGCGCGTCACATTGAGGGTGTCCGAGGGCTCCAGGCAGCAGCCGAAGCGCACATCGTCGATGGCGGCCGGATCGATCCCGGCCCGCTGGACGGCAGCGCCCATGGCCGTGGCGGCGATGGGGGCCGCATGACTGTCCTTGAGGGTGCCGCCGAAGGTCCCGATGGCCGTGCGGCAGGCGGAAACGATGACCACGTCACGCATGCAAAGCTTCCTTTCTGTGGTTTGGCGTTATGCGGGGACAAGAGGCGCAGCGTCGAAAGGGACCCACGCCACACGAAACAGGGGGACCCGTCCGACCGGTCTGACGGGTTTCGGATTTCCAGTTTCACACCCTCACAGCGCTCCGAAGGCCTTCTCGTCGATCACGGTGGGGCTGGCCTCGGCGTTAAGAATCGCCTGGATCCGGCCCTGGGTCACGGGCAGAATGGAACGGATGAAAAAGCGGGCCGTCTTGAGCTGCCCGTCGTAAAAGGCGGCCTGACGGTTTTCGGCCACCACGGCCGCCGGATCCGTCTTTCCGGCGGCCAGAACGGCCAGTCTGGGCGCGGCCGTGGCCGCCCGCCACAGGTGCATCCAGGCCAGAATGGTGTCGCCCACCACGTCCAGAAAGGGACCGGCATGGGCAAAGGCCACCTTGAAGGTCGGACTGTTGGCCTGGCGGGCCAGCTGCAGGGCCACGTCCCCCAGAGCGCCCACGGCCTCGTCCACCGCATCGGCCAGATCCGCCAGGACCGGCGTCTCGCGGGCCTCGACGGCGGTCTTGCGCATGGCGGCGATGAGATCCATGAAGACGGCCCCCTTCTTGAGGGCCAGCTTGCGGCCCAGCAGGTCCATGGCCTGGATCCCGTTGGTGCCCTCGTAGATGCTGGTGATCTTGCAGTCCCGGGCCAGTTGCTCCACCGGGTACTCGCGGGTGTAGCCGTATCCGCCGTAGACCTGCATGGCCTGGACGCAGACCTCGAAGCCCCGGTCGCTGCAGTAGCTCTTGACCACCGGGGTGAGCAGGTCGATCAAGCCCTGCCAGTAGTCGGTCTCGGACGGATCGGCGCTCGTCTCCTTGCGGTCGAAGGCCAGGGCCACGAAGTACAGGAAACTGCGCATCCCGTCCACGTGGGCCTTCATCCACATGAGCATGCGGCGCACGTCCGGATGGCAGATGATGGGCACCGCCTGGGCCTCGGGATCCTTGCCGGCGGCCAGATCCCTCCCCTGGCGCCGCTGGCGCGCGTAGTCCAGCGCGTAGAGGTAGGCGGTGGTGGCGTGGGCAAAGCCCTGGAACCCCACGTCCAGCCGGGCCTCGTTCATCATGTGAAACATGATCTTCATCCCCTGGTTGGCCTCGCCCAGGAGCCAGCCCCGGCATTTGCCGCCGCCGCCCAGGGTCAAACTGCAGGTGGGGCTGCCGTGAAGCCCCATCTTCTCTTCCACCCCGGTGCAGACCACGTCGTTGAACGCTCCCAGACTCCCGTCGGGTTCGACCCAGTACTTGGGCACGAGAAAAATGGAAATCCCCCTGGTTCCCGCCGGGGCCCCTTCGATGCGGGCCAGAACGGGGTGGATGATGTTTTCGGTCAGATCCTGCTCGCCGTTGGTGATGAAGATCTTGGCCCCGGTGATGCTGTAGGTGCCATCCGGATTGGGACGGGCCGAGGTGGTCAGGGCGCCCACGTCGCTTCCGGCCTCGGGCTCGGTGAGCAGCATGGAGCCGCCCCAGACCCCGGCGTAGAGTTTCTTCAAAAAAAGCGCTTTCTGCCGTTCGGTGCCGAACAGCTCGACCATCTTGCCCGCCCCGTGGCCCAGGGTGGCATAGGCCGTAAAGGCGAAATTGGCGCCCACCAGATATTCGCTGGCGGCCTTGGCGATGACGTGGGGCAGGCCCTGGCCCCCCAGGTCCGGGTCTTCGGTCATGGCGATCCACCCGTTTTCCACGAAGAGCCGATGGGGACGGCGGAAGCACTCGGCCACCGTCACATTGCCGGCCTCGAAGCGGACCCCTTCGCGATCGCCGGCGGCGTAGGTGGGCAGAATCTCCTTGATACCGAAGGTGCGCGCCTCGTTGACCACCATGTCGCAGGCCTTGCGATTCAGGTCGCGGTAGCGCGCGCTGGCAAACAGATCCTCGATCCGCAGTTGTTCGTAAAGCACGAAGTCGATGTCGCGCCGGTCGGCAATGGTCTGGGCCATGGTGTGCTCCTTTGCGTGGCAAGGGGGTTGCGGTCTTCGATCGGATCAAAGGCCGTCTAGGGAATCCGAAGTGGGTCGAAACGCTTCATAGGGGATTCGCCTTTTGCCTGTCAAGATGCACCTGGGACCTTGCCGGCGGGAGCGGGGGCATCGCATCGCCGGGCACATTGGGGTTGACATCCCGGGAATTTTGGCTTATCTAAAAATTCAAAGACTGAATCGAGTTCGAATTTATAACGATTTTCAGTTTTGCCGGTATCCATCAGACGTTCAACCCCCATCACATCTTCGCCCGCCCGGGAGGGATCCATGGACTTCGGCTTCACCAAGGAACAACTCATGTTCAAACAGGAGGTGCTGCGCTTCGCTAAAAAGGAGATCGTTCCCCGGGTTCAGGAGCACGATCTGGCCAGCGCCTTCGACTTTGCCGCGTTTCGCAAGATGGGCGAATTCGGTCTGCTGGGGCTGCACCTGCCCGAAACCTACGGCGGTCAGGGGGCCGATGTGGTCACCACCGTGCTGGCCGGCGAGGCCCTGGGCGAAGCCGGTGTGGACGGGGGGCTGACCCTGGCCTACGGGGCCCACAGCTTTCTGTGCGCCGACACCCTGTTTCGCCACGGCACCGAAGACCAGCGCCGCCGCTATCTGCCCCGCCTGTGCACGGGCGAATGGATCGGCTGCATGGGCCTTTCCGAACCGGACGCCGGTTCGGACGTGGCCGCCATGTCCACCGAAGCCGTGCGCCACGGAGACCGGTACATCCTCAACGGCACCAAGATGTGGATCACCAACGGGCCCATCGCCGACGTGGCCGTGGTCTACGCCAAAACCGACCCCGGCCAGAAGCACGCCGGGATCTCGGCCTTCGTGGTGGAAAAAGGCACCCCGGGCTTCAGCGCCGGCCCTCCCCTGATCAAGATGGGGGTGCGCACGTCCAAGACTTCCGAGCTGATTTTCAAAGATTGCGCCATTCCGGCGGCCAACCTCCTCGGCCGCGAAGGAGAAGGCTTTCTGTACGCCATGCAGACCGTCGAGTGGGACCGCAGCGCGCTGTTGGCGCCTTTTCTCGGATCGATCACCTATCTGCTCAAGCGCTGCGCCGAGTACGCCAAGGGCCGGGTCCAGTTCGGCCGGCCCATCGGCCATTTCCAGGCCATCAAGCACAAGCTGGCCGATATCCGCATCTTCGGCGAAGCGGCCCGGGCCCTGGTCTACCGCATCGCCTGGTGCAAGGACCAGGGCAGACCCCTCAACCATCTGGAAGCTTCGGTGGCCAAGCTCTTTATCGGCGACTGGAGCCTGGCGGTGACCAACGACGCCGTGACCCTCCACGGCGGGGTGGGCTTTACCCACGAATTCGATGTGGAGCGAATTTTCCGGGACACCCGCCTGGCCCCCATCGGCGGCGGCACCTCGGAAATACAGAAAATGATCATTTCCAAGCTGATGTGAAAGGCGCGCCCGATGAACTTCGATTTCAGTGAAACTCTAAAACAGTGGTTTGCCGCCCTGGTCGAGGCGGGCAAGGATCTGGCCGGATTGCTGGAACTGGAGGAGGCCGACGAAAAGGCGGCCGCCAGCGGACTGCGCCAGGGCCTGGCGCGTCTGGCCGCCCTGGGCTACCTGCGCGTCCAGACCCGCCAGACCGACGGGGATAAAAACGGGGTCCTGGCCCTGATGGGGGCCATGGAGCAGATGGCGGGCTGCTGCCCGTCGCTGTTTCTGGCAACCGAGTACAGCACCCGTGTCTTCGGCCGCGCCGTGTCGGCCTGGGGCAGCGCGGCGCAACGGACCCGATGGCTCGATCCCCTGGCCGAAGGGGTCCTGGTGGGCGCCGTGGCCCTGAGCGAAGGGGCCATGAACGTGGAAAACGAACCGCTGGCCACCCGCGGGCAGCGCAGGGGCGACAAGATCACCATCGAAGGCCGCAAGCAGTCGGTGGTCAACGCCCCGGCAGCCGATGTCATCGCCGTGGCCGGGAGCCTGGAGGGGGAACCCGCCCTTTTCCTGGTGCCCCGCGCCGCCGCCGGCCTGACCGTTTCCCCCAGGCGCGTCACCATGGGCTACGCCGGGGTGCTCATCGCCGATCTGACCCTGGAGGCCTGCGCCCTGGCCCCGGATGCCGTCATTGCGGTTCCGGACATGGCCCGCATGCTCGACGGCCTTCGCTTCTGGGAAAACCAGGTCCTGGTGGCCGCCGCCCTGGGACAGATGCGCATGGCCCTGGACGCGGCCCGCGACCATGCCAAGACCCACCGCAGCGGGGGGCGTCCCATCATCGCCTACCAGGAAGTGGGCTTCAAGCTGGCCGAGATGCTCACCCTCCACCAGACGGCCCAGTGGCTGGCCTACCGCGCCGCCTGGGCCGCGGAGGCCGCACCCAAGGAGGCCCAAAGTCTGACCCTGTGCGCCAAGATTTTCGCCACCGAGGCGGCCGAGCGGGTCTGCGGGTCGGCCCTGCAGATTCTTTCCAGCACCGGCTACCTCAAGGGCCACCCGGCCGAAGTGGCCTATCGCGCCGCCAAGTACGGCCAGATCGCCGGCACCTCCACCGAAATCGCCCGGGTGCGCCTGGGCGACGAGGCCATGGGGTGGCGTTGAGGGGCAACTTGCATTGAAAAACCCTTTAAGTTTGTATCCAATGACGACCATGGTATACACCTTCAGCCCGTAAAGGCCCCGGGAGAGGGCTGTAAAAATTAATGCTGAGGTTGAATGAGCCATGGATAAAAAAAACAATTCCAGCCAGATCGATCATCATCCCGGTGAAAATGGGGGCGCGCTGTCGCGCAGCGCCCAGCGCCGCCAGCGCGAACGCGAACAGCGCTACCAGACCATCCTGCGGGCCGCCGAGACCCTTTTCGCCCGCGAAGGCTACCACAAGGCCGGCATGGAGCGTATCGCCGACATGGCCGAAGTCTCCGTGGGGACGGTCTATTTTTACTTCAAGAACAAGGAAGATCTCCTGATCCAGCTCCTCGACGAGATCGGCTACCAACTGCGCAATCTGCTGGGCAGCGCCTTTCGCCAGGCCGACATGTCCCTGGCCGGATTCGAAAAGGCCGGCAAGGTGTTCTTCGAGGACTTCTGCCCCCATTATCCCGAACGCCTGGCGATCATCTTCCGCGAGTCGGTGGGCCAGAGCCCGCTGGTGGAAACCCACCGCAAGCGGATTTTCGACCGGCTCATCGCCGACGTGCGCGAAGCCCTGGAACGGCTCCAGGCCAACACCGGGGTCGCCTTTCAAAGCCCCCTGTCTGCCGAGGTCATGGCGGTGTGCATCATGGGGATGTACGAACGGCTGGCCTACCAGTTCATCATCTGGGAGGACCGCAGCGCCGAGCTCAAGACCATCGGCGAAGACGCGGTGGCCTACATCCTGGGAGGGGTCAAGAATCTGTGCCGCTGAAGCGCCGGGGCGCAACGGCGGATCGGAAAGGACCGGCGCACCATGCTGCTCAAGGGGGCCCTGCACGTCCACACCACCTGCTCGGACGGTCAGATGACCATCGCCGAAGCGGTCTCCGTCTATGCCGGACTGGGGTTCGACTTCATCGCGCTGACCGATCACGATTACCTGCTGCGCGCCGATGGATACGCGGCGCTCAAACGGATCCCCACGGATCTGATCGTTTTTACCGGGGTCGAGATGACCGTCTTCGAAAAGGGGTATCTGCACGTGAACCGGATTCCGGGCGAACGGGATGTGCTGCATGTCTTCAACCACCCCGCCGAACTCGACCTGCCCCTGGCCAAGGTGATCCGGCGCATTGCCGCCGTGGCGGCCAGGATGCCCCTGGATGCGGTGGAAATCACCGCCAAGGGGTTTCGCACCCCCGAGTACGATACCCCTGAAATCCCCTACCCCAAGGTGGCCACCGATGACGCCCACAACCGGGCCATGTGCGGCCGCGCCTGGGTGGAGATGGACTGCGCCCGCACCAAGGACGCCATCGTTCGGGCCGTGCGGGCCGGAGATTTCTGGAACTGCTATGCGTAAGACGAACAGCTTTAGACCCCTGCAGCCGGCCCCTGAAAAACCGGCCCGATAACGAACCCAAAGGAGGAACCACCATGGCGAGACGAGTGGGGATTTGCGCCGTTGCCCAGACCACCTGGCAGCGCGACAAGTGGCAGGAGCGTTTCCAGGGCATGGCCCTGGAGGTGCTCGAGTCGCTGCTGGCGCAAACCGGCGTGGATTTTGCCGAAGACGGCGGCATCGGCATGACCATCAGCGTTTCGGACGACATCTTCGATGCCCGCACCATATCGGACAACGGGATGACCGATGTCCTGGGCGCCCATTTCCGCTGCGAGGAAAAAGTCGCCCAGGAAGGGCTCCAGGCCCTCTACTACGCCCTGGCGGCCATCCGGTCCGGCCATGTGGACCGGGTCCTGGTCCTGGGCCACTGCAAGGAATCCCAGGGGGCCAGCCGCAACCAGGTGACCCACATGGCCTTCGACCCCTTCTACACCCGGCCGGTGGGTCTGGATTTTTGCGCCGCCGCCGGTCTCCAGGCCCAGGCCTACCTGGCCCGCACCCCCCTGAGCGACGAGCAGATGGCCCGGGTGGTGGTCCGGGCGCGCCGGCTCGGGGCGGGCAATCCGGCCCATCCCGAGGTGGTCCCGGTCTCGGCCCGGGAGGTGATCGATTCACCCCTGCTGGCCGACCCAATCCGCACCCTGCACGCCTACCCGGTGAGCGACGGAGCCGTGGGGATGATCGTGGCCGCCGAGGATGTGGCCCGTCGCATCACCGACCGGCCGGTCTGGATCAGCGGGGTGGGCAACTGCATGGACAGCTTTTTTCTCGGGGACCGGGACCTGGCCGCCAACTTCGCGCTCAAGGAAGCCGCTCGCCGGGCCTATCGGCGCGCGGGGATCGACGATCCACGCGCCGCCTTCGACCTGGTGGAGATCTCGGACCAGTACGCCTACCAGCAGCCCCTGTGGATGGAAGGGCTGGGACTGATCGACGAGGGGGGCGGCGGCGCCTGGATCGACGCCGACGGACCGGACCGCGACCGGGTCAACCTGTCGGGGGGCATGCTGGCCGGCAATGCCTTGATCCTCGGCGGGCTGGTGCGAGCCGCCGAGGCCGCCCTGCAGCTGCGGGGCGAGGCCGGGACGCGCCAGGTGGACGGGGTTCGCCGGGCCCTGGCCCACGGGGTCATGGGACCTGCGGGCCAGTTTCACACCGTGGCCGTTCTGGAACGCGATTAACTGCCTTGGGAGACGCCTCTATGAAAAAGCATCGCAACGTCGGCATCATCGGCGTGGGCCAGAGCGCCTATTCCAGCCATCGCGAGGAAGTCAACCAGCCGGAGATGATCCACGAGG
>CALJLV010000060.1 GCA_937982505.1 uncultured Desulfobacteraceae bacterium
AGCGCATCACCCGGCTCGAGGAGAGCCTGGACCAGGTGCGCCGCCAGCGCCGCCAGCAGAAGGCGCGCCGGGAAAAAAAGGCCCTGCCGGTGATTTCCATCGTCGGCTACACCAACGCGGGCAAATCGACCCTGCTCAACACCTTGACCCACAGCCAGGTGGCGGCCGAAGACCGGCTCTTTGCCACTCTGGACCCGTCCAGCCGCCGGCTGCGCTTCCCGCGGGACCTGGAGGTGATCATCACCGACACGGTGGGCTTCATCCGGGATCTGCCGGCCGATCTGCGCGTCGCTTTCCGGGCCACTCTGGAAGAACTGGAAATGGCCGACCTGCTCTTGCATGTCGTGGATCTGAGCAATCCGGATCATCCGGCCCAGATCCGGGCGGTGGAAACCCTGCTCGACGAGCTCGGCCTGAGCGCCATCCCCCGGCTGCGCGTCCTCAACAAGCAGGATCGGCTGGAACCCGAGACCGCCGCCCAGCTCGCCCGGCGCCTGGACGGGGTGCCGGTCTGCGCCCGCGAGGCCCGCAGCCTGGCCCCACTGGTGGCGCGGATGCAAACCATGATCGAACCGCCGGCCGCCGCCGGGCCCGACGTCCCAGGAAACCCAGAGCGGCCGGCATCAGAGGAACTGTATCCATGACCCTCGCCGACATCCCGCGCATTGCCCTCCAGGCCGCCGATCACGGGGCGCAGGCCCTGCGGCGCCATTTCGGGCGCCTGACGCGGATTGACAAGAAAGGCGCCGTCGACCTGGTGACCGAGGCAGACCTGGCGGCCGAGGCGGCCATCCTGGGGGTCCTGCGGCGCCATTGCCCGGATCATGGCATCCTGGCCGAAGAAAGCGGCCACGCGCCTGGACGGGACGACGCCTGCTGGATCGTGGATCCCCTTGACGGCACCACCAACTTTGCCCATGGCCTGCCGATCTTTGCCGTGTCCATCGCCTTCGCCGAGGCTGGCCGCATCCGCCACGGCCTGGTGCTCAACCCCATGGGAGGCGAACTGTTCCAGGCCACCGCCGGGGCCGGCGCCACCCTCAACGGCCGCCCCATTCGGGTTTCGGCCATCTCGGCACTTCAGGAGGCCCTTTTGGCCACCGGATTTCCCTACAATCTGCGCCAGGTTCTGGATACGGTTCTGGGTCGGCTGGGCGCCGGGCTCCAGGCGGCCCAGGGAGTGCGCCGGCTGGGGGCAGCCGCCCTGGATCTGTGCCAGGTGGCCTGCGGCCGCTTCGACGGATTCTGGGAGGAACACCTCAAACCCTGGGATACGGCCGCCGGCGCCCTGCTGGTGGAAGAGGCGGGGGGCCGGGTCACCGACCTCGGGTTGGCCCCCTTCACACCGGAAATGCCCGCCATCGTGGCCAGCAACGGGTGGATTCACGACGCCCTGGCCGCCACCTTGAATTCCTGGACCGCCGGCCAGGGCTCCGGACTGGAGGACGGCCGATGAACGAGGCGCTCCAGGTCCTGACCTCGGCGGCCCATATCGGCTGCTTCGGCCAATTCAGCCCCGGCGACCGCATCTGCCGCAGCCGCTGCGCCCTGCGGCTGCGCTGCGCGGTGGCCAGCGCCGAGCACCGCCGGCAGATGCTGCTGGAGGCCCTGGAGGCCGAGGAGGATTTGTTCGATTTTTGAGCAGGCGGCGGGAATGGTGGACGGCAGGCCGGACGGAAGGGGTGCGAAACGCCGACCCTGGGGCAAGGTCCCTTAGAAATCGCCGGCGTCGAGCCGCTCACAGATCATCTCCACCTGGCGCCGCAGTTGATGGTCGGTCTGGATTCCGCGCTGGATGGACTGAATCGAATGCATGGCCGTGGCGTGGTAGCGGTTGAAGCTGCGCCCGATGGCCTCCAGGGGGGCGTCGGTATAGGTTCTGGCCAGGTAGATGGCCACCTGTCGGGGACGCACGTGGACCTTCTTGCGCGAGGCCGACACCATGTCGCTCACCGCCACCCGATACTGACGGCTGACCAGCTTCTTGATCGCCTCGATGGTCACGGCCTTGCGCGCCCGCACGATGGTGCGCACCACGCTTTCGGCAAGGCCCAGGTCGATGGGCGCCCCCAGGAGGCTGGACTTGGCGGCGATCCCCACCAGCCCGCTTTCAAGCTGGCGTACGTCCTCGTGCAGTTCTGCGGCCAGATACTCCACCACGGCCTCGGGCAGGTGCACCCCCCGGCCGGCGGCTTTTTTTTGCAGGATCCTGGCCCGGGTGCGAAAATTGGGCGGATCGATACGCGAGATCAGCCCGTTGGAAAGCCGCGAGCAGAGCTTGTCGTTGAGGCGGGGAATCTCGTTGGGCAAACAGCAGCTCGAAAAGATGATCTTCTTGCCGCTTTCCTGGAGGCTGTCCAGGGTCTGGGCCAGCTCGATCTGGGTCCGTTCCTTGCCGGTCAGATAGTGGATGTCCTCCAGCAGCAGCACATCGCAGCCGCTGCGATACTTCTCCTTGAAGCGCGACACCTGGTCGCTTTGAAAGGCGTGGACCAGTTCCTGGGTGAAATCCTCGGCGGTGGTGTAGAAGACCGATTCGGTTTTGGACTGCGACAGGATGTGGTGGCCGATGGCCTGGGACAGGTGGCTCTTGCCCATTCCCGGCCGGGAAATCAGGTACAGGGCGCTCTGGTCGCTGCGCCGGGCGTTGGCCAGGGAGAGCGCGGCGCTGTAGGCGAAATCGTTGTTGCCGCCCACCACGAACTGGTCAAAGGTGAAATCGCGCCGCAGCAGACGGCCGTTGTGAAAGCGCAGGGTCGGGTCGGGCAGGGGCAGCTGCTGGGGCAGGGCCTCGCGACCGGAGGCGGCCTCATGGGCCGAACCGACTTCAATGCTCACCTGGCATGAATGGCCGGCCACGTCGGAAAGCACCTGGATGATCAGATCCTTGTAATGCTCCAGGACCCGCTTGCGCGAGAAGAAATTCGGGGCCAGCAGCACCACGGTGCCGTTTTGCCACGACTTGAGTCCCAGAGGCTCGACCCACATCCGATAACTGTGGGCGGCAAGACGTTTTTCGATGGCCGACTTGGCCTGGATCCATTGCGTATTCATATTGAAGTTCATGACGATTGGCGGCTGATGAAAAGGCACGCCGCCGGTCGCCCCAAGCGGGGATGGAGGGTAAAAATCCAACAAATTTCCGGATTTTGGTTTGTTCTGGGTCGCATGGATGCGCCTCGAACGCACGTGGCCCCCTTTTTAGGGTTCCTCCCGGCGGATGTCAAACCGGATGGTCCGGGGTTACCCCGGGTGCCCGGCAAAGTTATCAACAATTTTTATCTATCCGTATTTATTTTAAATTTAATCTTACTCCGGACAACCCTTTTTAAATACTCGCTTTTTCCCGGACGCAGATTCACCAAGCATTCTAACGAGATCCAAATATTTGAGCCGAGGCGGCGACAGCCACGAAACTTCATTTATCGACGTCTTTCTAGCATTATCGCCTTTTTTCTACTTTGACGGAAAATCGAACGATGAACCCAACGGCCCTTGCATCCGATGCCGCCGAATCCATCGCCATCCGCGGTGCGCGGCAGCACAACCTCAAAAACATCGACCTGCGCCTGCCGCGCAATCGTCTGATCGTCGTCACCGGCCTGTCGGGCAGCGGCAAATCCACCCTGGCCTTCGACACCCTTTACGCCGAGGGGCAGCGCCGCTACGTGGAATCGCTGTCCGCCTACGCCCGCCAATTCCTAGAACGCCTGGACAAGCCGGACGTGGATCTCATCGAAGGGCTGTCTCCGGCCATCGCCATCGAGCAAAAGAGCGCCAGCCACAACCCGCGTTCCACCGTCGGGACGGTCACGGAAATTTACGACTACCTGCGCCTGCTCTACGCCCGGGTGGGCACGCCGTACTGCACGGATTGCCGCCTGCCCATCATCCGTCAGAACCTCGATGAGATGATCGCGCGGATCCTGTCCCTGCCCCAGGGCAGCCGCATCCTGCTTCTGGCCCCCCTGGAGGCGCCGGGCCGCAAAGACCTGGCCAAGCTCCTCCAGCGCCTGCGCAAGGACGGGTTTGCCCGGGTGATGCTCGACGGGAAGATCTACGACATCGAGGATCTGCCAGCCCTCAAGCCCGCTGCGGTGCCCACTGTCAGCGCGGTGGTGGACCGGCTCATCGTCAAGCCCGAGATGCGCAGGCGCCTGGCCGACTCCCTTGAACTGACCCTCTCCATCGCCGGCGGTCAGGCCCGCGTCGAAGCGCTGCCCGACGCGCAACATCCGCCGTGGGTCTGGAACTTCAGCGAAAAGGCGGCCTGCCCGCGCTGCGGGGCCACCTACCCGGAGTTCACCCCGGCCGCCTTCTCGTTCAATTCCCCCCAGGGCGCCTGTCCGGCCTGCAACGGGCTGGGCACGACCACGGCCTTCGACCCCCAGCGGCTGGTGCCGGATCCGGGACTGAGCCTGCGGGAGGGGGCCGTCGCCCCCTGGGCCCACCGCAACAACGTGGTCTTCGCCGAATTTCTCGATGCGCTGACAGGGGCTTACAGCGTGGATGTCTACACCCCCTGGACCGATCTGCCCGAAGCCTTTCGCCAGGTCCTGCTCTACGGATCGGGCGATCGCCAGATCCCCTTCTACAGTGAACGCGGCGGTCGGCGCCACCTGACCCCCGGCCCCTTCGAGGGGCTGATCCCCAACCTGCAGCGGCGCTACCTGGAGACCGATTCGCCCCAGGTGCGCCAGGAGATCGAGGGCTACATGACCTTCCAGCCCTGCCCGGCCTGCCGCGGCGCACGGCTCAACCCGGCCAGCCGCGGCGTGCGCATCGGCGATCTGGGCATCCACCAGCTGACCGGCCTGACGGTGGCCCGGGCCCTGGCCGCGGTGGAAGGGATGGGCCTCACAGGCCGCCAGGCGGCCATCGCCCGCCCCATTCTGCGAGAAGTCTGTATGCGCCTGGGCTTTCTGGTCCAGGTGGGCCTGGACTACCTGACCCTGGATCGTTCGGCGGCCACCCTTTCCGGAGGCGAAAGCCAGCGCATCCGCCTGGCGACCCAGATCGGCTCGCGCCTCACCGGGGTCCTCTACGTTCTGGACGAGCCGAGCATCGGTTTGCACCCGCGCGATCACCGGCGTCTGCTGGAAGCCCTGATCCGCATGCGCGACCTGGGCAACACCGTCCTGGTGGTGGAACACGACAGCGACACCATCCAGACCGCCGATCACGTGGTGGACATGGGCCCGGGAGCCGGGGTGGAGGGGGGACGGGTGGTTTACAGCGGGCCGCCGGCCGGACTGCTCACCAGCCCGGATTCGCTCACCGGCCAGTACCTGTCCGGGCGGCGATCCATCCCCGTGCCGCCGGTGCGCCGCAGCGGCAGCGGACGCCGCCTGATTCTGAGCGGTGCGGCCGGCAACAACCTCAAATCCATCGAAGCGGCCTTTCCCCTGGGCTGCCTGATCGGCGTGACCGGCGTTTCCGGATCGGGGAAATCGACCCTGGTCCTCGAAACCCTCTATCCGCTGCTGGCGCGGCGGCTTCACGGGGCGCATCGACAGCCCGGCGTCCATCAGGCCCTGAGCGGGATCGAGCATGTGGACAAGGTGGTGCACATCGATCAGTCGCCCATCGGCCGCACGCCGCGCTCCAATCCGGCCACCTATACCGGCCTGTTCAACCCTATCCGCGAGCGCTTCGCCCGCACCGCCGAGGCGCGCATGCGCGGTTATCGCGCCGGCCGCTTCAGCTTCAACGTCAAGGGCGGCCGCTGCGAGGCCTGCGGCGGCGATGGGATCGTTCGCATCGAAATGCATTTTCTGCCGGACGTTTACGTGACCTGCGACGTTTGCCGGGGGCGGCGCTACAACCGTGAGACCCTCGATATCCGTTACAAGGGGAGAAACATTGCCGAAGTGCTGGACATGACGGTCCGCCAGGCCCTGGATCTGTTCGGCCGCATCCCCGCGGCCCGCGAGAAGCTGGCCACCCTCGACGAGGTGGGACTCGGCTATATGCCCCTGGGGCAGCCGGCCACCACCCTTTCCGGCGGCGAGGCCCAGCGTGTCAAGCTGGCCCGCGAGCTGAGCCGCAAGGCCACCGGCCGCAGCGTCTATATTCTGGACGAGCCCACCACCGGCCTGCACATCGACGATGTGCGCCAGCTCCTGGAGGTGCTCCAGCGCCTGGTGGAGGCCGGCAACACGGTGATCGTCATCGAACATCACCTGGATGTGATCAAGTGCGCCGACCACCTCATTGATCTGGGCCCCGAGGGCGGGGAGGCGGGCGGGCAGATCGTGGCCACCGGCACGCCCGAAGCGGTGGCCGCCAACCCGCGGTCGCACACCGGGCGATTTCTGCGCGACGTGCTCAGGGGCGCAGCACGGATCTGAGATCTGAAATGCCCGCCGGGGATGCATTCCACCCATAAAAAAAGCCGCCTCCCGAAAGGGAAGGCGGCTTTTTGTTCGTGCAACGCGGTTACTTGGCAAACAACCCGGCGATCGCGGCGGCCTGCGGATGGGCATAGATCAGGATCAGGGACACGACCAGCGCGTAGATACACAGCGACTCGATCATGGCCAGACCGATCAGCATGGTCACGGTGACCTTGCCGGAGGACTCGGGATTGCGCGCGATGCCTTCCACGGCGCTCTTCAGGCCGAGACCCTGGCCCAGACCGCAACCGAAGGCGGCGATGGCGATACCGAAACCGGCGGCCGTCACACAGGCGATGAAAAACTGCAGAGCTTGGGCTTCCATTGAGACAATACCTCCTTTGATGAGTGATGAAAGTTGTTGGCTTCTTCCGTTATCCCGCTATTTTACGACCCGCATCGTAAAATCCAGCATGAAGGATCCGGCCATCGATCAGTGGGCATGCTCCATGGCCCCGGTAAAGTACATGATCGACAGCAGGAAAAAGACGAAAGCCTGCACCATGGCCACGAAGATGCCCAGGGCCATGATGGGCAGGGGCGCGAAAAAGGCCCCGGCGAGCATGAACAGGATGAAGAGCACCAGCTCGTGGCCCATCATGTTGCCGAAGAGCCGGAAGCTCAAAGAGAGGATCCGCGCCAGGTGGCCGATGATCTCGATGGGCATGATGATGGGCACCATCCACCATACCGGCCCCATGAAGTGCTTGATGTAGCCGGCCCCATGGTACTTGACCCCGATGATGTGGGTAAAGACCACGACCACCAGGGCGCAGGACAGGGTGGTGTTGAGGCTCGCCGTGGGGGGAAAGAATCCCGGCACCAGGCCGATGAGATTGCAGGTCAGGATGTAGAGAAAGATCGTGGCCGCAATGGGAAACAACCAGCGCCCCTCCTCGCCGGTGACCGTGACCATGAAATCCTCGATGCCGCCCACCACGAGTTCGAAAAAGTTCTGCCCCTTGCCGGGAACCAGGCTGATGGTCTTGGCCGCCAAGGCCCCGGCAGCGATCAGGATCGCCATCACCACCCAGGAGTAGACGACATGGGGATAATGATGGGCGAAACCGCCCAGTCCGATGGCTTCGAACAACTTGACGAAGAAAAGATAGGGGTGTTCCATGCCTAGACCGCCTCCTTGAAGATGAGTCGTTTGAGTTCCCGCATCGTTGCCAGAGTAATGCTGGCGACCACCACCGAAAGCCCGGCGAAGAGTCCCAGCGGATCGACCAGCCGCCGGGAAATCAACAGGTAGAGGATCACGGCGCTGACCATAAAGCGCAGATAATACTTGGCCAGAACGACATGATGGGATGCCAGGTGGGGGGGGCGCAGGGCCTTTTTCAAGGTCCGGTGCAACAGGTGGAAATTGACCGTGACGATCAGCCCGCCGCACACGATGCCCACAAAGACCGGCCGCGGCGCCAGCGCCGCGCCCAGCACGCTGGCCAGGACCAGCAGAATCCAGTTGGCATGGGTCACGAAGGAAAGCAGCCGCTGCTGAATGTTCACCGTCGCTCCGTTGCAGCCCGTTTCAGAATCTGCGACTCTTGCGGATCGCCAGGCCGATGTTGCGGTACCCGGCGGCAATCCCCATGGCCAGTCCCACCAGGGTCAGCCAGGGGACGGTCTCCCAGCGCCGGTCCAGGTAGACGCCGATGCCCAGGCCGATGAAGATGGACAGGGCCACCTGGAGCCCCAGGCTGGAGAAGTAGGCCATCTCGCGCAAGTAGCGCAACGTTTCGTTTTTCATGAAAATCTCGGCCGGATCGGCCGGGAAAAGCGCGTGCTCATGAAAGCAAGGCAACTAACACAGGACAATGATCAAGTCAATCGCTTATTGCCCAGGCCAGTTGCACGGCATCGAAAACCGGACCGTCCCGGCAGACGTGCCGGTACCCCTGTCCGGGGTCTGCCGGCGCCACGGCGCACCCCAGGCAGGCGCCGATGCCGCAGGCCATGAAGGCCTCGAGGCAGACCTGACACGGAATACGGGCCTCCCGGGCGATGCGGGCCACGCAGGCCAGCATCCCCGGCGGACCGCAGGCGCAGATCAGATCAGGGGCGGCTCGCCCGGCCGCCGCCGCCAGGGGCAGGGTCACCAGGCACTGGTCTCCGCTGGAACCATCCTCGGTGGTGAGGGTCACCGACACCCCCAGGGCTTCGAAATCCGCCCGGCACAGCAGGTCTTGCCCGCTGCGGCCCCCCAGGTAGACATCGATCCCCGCCGCGCCCCGCCGCCGGACGAAGGATTCGGCCAGAAAGAGGAGGGGCGCCACCCCGATGCCGCCGGCCACCAGGGCGAGGCGGTGCACCCTCTCGGGCACCCGGAAGCCGCGGCCCAGGGGGCCCACCAGATCGACGGCGGCGCCCGGGGGCAGTTCCGCCATCACCCGAGTGGTGGGCCCCACCACCCGGTAGAGCAGTTCGATGCCCGCGGTTCCCTCGACCTCCAGCTGCCGGTGGATGGAAAAAGGCCGGCGCAGCAGACGCGGAGACCGCTCGGCCAATCCCGCCATCACGAACTGGCCGGCCTCGGCGCCGGCGTAGGCCGGTCCCGCGGCCAGGCCCATGCGCCGGTATCCCGGCCCCACCTCCCGATTCCAAAGAACAGGCGCTTGGGTCTGGGCCGCCCTGGACGGTTCCGCTTCGAAGGACTTCATCTTTCCTCCCCCAACTGCGCCGACGCCGCCAGCCCCGTGGGCCCACCCCTCGGTCCGGCGCAGCGGCTTGCGTCTTTCCCGTCCAGCCCGATGACGGCGGCGAATCGACCCGTGGTCCCCTCGCGACGGTAGGAAAAAAAAGTCTCGGGACGGCAGCGCGTACAGACCCCCGCGGCTTCGATGCGCGCCGGGTCGAGGCCGGCCTCCAGGAGCTGGAAACGGCTGACGGCCCAAAAATCGAAATGTACCGGCCCCACGCGAAAACGCCACAGATCGGGGGGGATTTCCCGGCGGTAGTTGACGAACTCGCCGCAGCAAGGTCCCAGTGAAGGGCCGATGGCGGCCCACAGGGATTCAGGCCGGACGCCGAAACGGCGCCGCATCAGGCCCACGGTGGCGCCGATGACATTGCCCACGCTGCCGCGCCAGCCGGCATGCACCGCCGCCACCACCCGGCACCGGGGATCCGCCAGGAGCACCGGCTGGCAGTCGGCCACCTGGATCATCAGCAGCCTTCCGGGGATATCGGTGACCAGGGCGTCGGCCTGGGCCGGCCCTGCCGGATCCTCACGGTCCGTGACCACATGCACCGCCGTGCCGTGGACCTGGCGGGCCCGGATCAGGACGCCGCCGCCCATGGCCGCCGCCACCCGTTCGCGGTTGGCCGCCACCCGGCCCTCGTCGTCCCCCACCCCCAGCCCCACGTTGAGACTGTCAAAAGGGGCCGGGCTGGTCCCGCCGCGGCGGGTGAACACCCCGTGGCGCACGCCGGGCAGGGCCTGCAGTCCCGCGAAGGCCCAACGATCCACCCCATTGCCCCCGTTCCGAAGGATCATGCCGGCCCCGTCGTGCCCGCGCAGCGGGCCGCGATCCGTTCGATGAGCAGACTGGTGGACACATCGGGCACCACCGCGATGGTCTCCACCCGGCCGCCGGCCGCCAGCACCTCACGGGCCCCCACGATCCTGGACTTTTCCCAGTCGGCCCCCTTGACCAGCACCTGGGGCTTGAGCCGCAGGATCAACCCCAGCGGATCGTCTTCCTCGAAAATCACCACCAGATCCACGCAGGTCAGGGCGGCCAGCACCTCGGCCCGCTGCGCCTGGGAATTGATGGGCCGGCACGGGCCTTTGATCCGCCGTACCGAGGCGTCGGCGTTTAGCCCCACCACCAGCCGATCTCCGAGGGCTCGGGCCGCCTGCAGATAGCGCACGTGGCCGACGTGCAGCAGGTCGAAGCAGCCGTTGGTAAAGACGATCCGCCGCCCGGTGGACCGCTGGTGGTCCAGCCGCCGGACGGCGGTCTCGAGGGAAACGATTTTGCGGATCATCAAAGGCGAATCCGGTCCGCCCACGGGTGGCACCGCGGGGCTGAGGGTTCGGTGAACATCCTGGCCCGGCACCGGCTCAAGGCGCCATGGAGCGGTCGACCCCCCGGACGATCTCCGCCGGGTAGAAAGGCCGGCCATCGATCTTGAGGATCCTGCCGACGGCCTTCAACCCGGTCTGTTCCCGCAGCAGGCGGCCCAGCTGGCCGGTCGCGTTCTGCTCCACCATGACCAGACGCCGCCCCTCAAGGGCCCGGACCGCCGCCTGGGACGGAAAGGGCCACAGGTCGGTAAAATGGACCACTCCCGCCGAACGGCCCTCGGCGCGCAGTTGTTCGGCGGCCTCCAGCATCGCCCCCCGGGTCGACCCCCAGCCCACCAGGAGGGTTTCGCCATCCGGATAGTGCACCTCGGGACCCCGCAGGGCATCCCGCATGGCCGGCAGCTTGGCAAAACGCTTGGCCACCATGCGCCGCCGGTCGACGCTTTTTTCACTGATATGGCCGTCTTCGCGGTGCTCGTCGCTGGAGGCCACCACCAGGGCCCGTCCCCGGCAGGGCAGGGCCCGGGGCGAGACCCCGTCATCGCTCACGGCAAAGCGCCGGTAGGCGCCGGGATCGCCCAGATCGGCATCCCCCGCCACCGGACGCGTCACCGCCGGCGCGGGCCCCAGATCCGGGGTGGAAAAGAGGGAATCGTTGAAGTACTGGTCCACCAGGACGATGGCCGGCACCTGAAAGCGCTCGGCCAGATCGAAGGCCCGGATCATCGCCTCGAAGGCCTGGACCGGGGTTCCGGGAGCCAGAACGAAGCGCGGGAACTCGTCCTGGGAGGCATGGATCACGAAATTCAGGTCGCCCTGGGCGGTACGGGTCGGCAGCCCCGTGGCCGGTCCCGGGCGCATGGCGTCCACCACCACCATGGGGGTTTCGGTGATGGCCGCCAGGCCCAGCGCTTCGGTCATCAGGCAGAACCCTCCCCCGGAGGTGGCCGTCATGGCCCGCACACCGGCGAAGGACGCGCCGATGACCATGTTGGCGGCGGCGATCTCGTCCTCGGCCTGCTCCACCACCAGGGGGAACGTTTCGCCCAGGGCCGCCAGCTGGGCCAGGATCCCGGTGGCCGGCGACATCGGGTAGAAGGCGGCCACCCGGCAATCGGCGGCCGCCGCCCCCAGGGCCAGGGCCCGGGTCCCCTCCATCAGATGCCCTTGCACGGGCCCACCCCAGGCGCCTTCGATGCGGCCGGCGTAGGGGAACCGGGCCGCTGCCTGATAGCCCAGGTCAAAGGCCTGGCGGTTCTGTTCGACCAGGTCCCGGCCCTTGTCCTGGAATTGGCGGGCCAGGACCTCATGCCCCAGGGCCGCCGGCGCTCCCAACAGGCCCAGACAGGCCCCGGCCGCCACGGTATTGGCCAGGATCCGGCCTCCGGCCTGGCGGGCCAGATCACCGAAGGGCAGGTTCAGAACACCCTGTCCTTGAATCCCGGCCGCCGCGTCGGCCAGGGTCAGTGCGCCGGGCGCCATTTCGGCGCGATGATGGTCGTAGGTGCCGCCATCCAGGGCCACCAGCAGATCGACCTGGTGGCAGGGCGCCCCCACCGCCTTGTCCGCGATGCGCACCTGCATGAAGCTGTGACCGCCGCGAATCCGCGACTCGAAGTCGTTGATGGCCATGACCCGCAGTCCGCCGCGATGGCAGACCGCCGCCACGACCTGCCCTACGGTCTGGATCCCCTGGCCGGCCGCTCCACCGATTTTTACCGTCCGGTCAACCGCCATCCGGCCTCCTCAAAGCTGCTTGAGGGTGTCGCGCAACTGGGCGATCTCCAGGCCGAGGCTGACGCACTGCTTGCCCCGCATGCAAAGATCGGCATCCGTTTCCTCCAGGTAATGCTTGAGCTCGCGCTGGTCCTTTTTCAGGTTCACCACCCAGGCCTGCTGTCCCTGGTCGTAGTCCACCGCCACATCGATGCCGCATTCGCCGATGTCCGGGTACAGCTCCCGAATCTTGTCGCACAACTGGGTCTTGTCGGTCATGGTCCACCTCCGGACGTGCCGGCAGGCCTCCCAAAGGCGCCGGCTGCTAAAAGGTTTCTACCACCATCGCCCCCGGAGCATCGCCACGCCTCCCGGGGATCTGTCGATGGCATACCAATAACCAACGCCAGGCCAAATGGCAACCTCCCGGCGGGTGGCATCCCCGGGCGATGGCCGCCGGCCTTCATGGCGCCCCTGAAGCGGCGGGGTGCGCGCTGGAGGCAGCGAGGTAGGGCGCGGCCCAGGCGGCGATCAGGCTGCCGGCGTAGCGGGCATCGTCCGGCCGGGTCAGCAGATGATCCGCCCGGTCCAGGGACACGAAGCTCTTCGGGTGGCGGGCGGCGCCGAAAATCCGTGCGGCATGATCGATGCCCACGGTCTCGTCCAGGGGAGCGTGCAGCACCAGCAGCGGCTTTCCCAGACGCTGGACGGCCTGGTGCAGACGAACGGCGCTGACGTCCTCGATAAACTGGCGCCCCACGGTGAACGATCGTCCGGCGATTTCCACTCGCGCCTCGCCCTGGGTCTCGATGGCCTCGCGCCGCCCCTCGAGATGGCGCAGGACGTGGGCCGGATCGGCCGGGGCGCCCACGGTGGCCACGGCCCGCAGCGCTCCAAGGCGACCGGCGGCCATGAGGGCCGCCGCTCCGCCCAGCGAATGGCCGATGAGCAGGCGCGGGGCGTCCAGCACCCGGGCCAGGTATCCGGCGGCGTCCTCCAGGTCCTCGACGCTGGAGGTGAAAGTGGTCTGCCCGAAGCGTCCCTGGCTGGCGCCGATGCCGGTAAAGTCAAACCGCAGCACCGCAACCCCGGCCCGGGCCAGGGTCCGGCTCAGGTGAAAAGCCCCTTTGAGGTCCTTGCCGCAGGTGAAACAGTGGGCATAGAGGGCCACGGATCGCGGCGCCTCGTTTTCGGGCAGATCCAGCCGGCCGGCCAGACGCAGGCCTCTGCGGTTCTTGAAGGTGAACGATTTGGATGGCATGGCGCTTTCGGACCCCGCGCAAGGCGCACGCCCTCATCCATGGCGCAGGGCGTCCACGGGGTTGAGACGCGCCGCCCGCCGGGAGGGGTAAAGGGTTGCCAGAAAACAGATCAGCAGGGCGCAGGCCACGATCAGCGCGACATCCGCCGCCTGCACATCCACCGGCAGGCGGGTGAAAGGGTAGATCTTGGGATCGAGTTCCACGAAGCGGTAGCGCCGCAGCAGGGCGCAGAGCCCGAAGCCGCCGGCCAGGCCCATGAGGATTCCGGCCAGCCCGATGAGCATCCCCTTGAGGACGAAAATCTGGCCGATGCTGCTGTCCGTGGCGCCCATGGCCTTGAGAATGGCGATATCGCGCGTTTTTTCGTTCACCATCATGAACAGCGTCCCGGCCACGTTGAAGGCCGCCACCAGAACGATGAGAATCAGGATGACGAACATCACCGTCTTTTGCAGGCGCAGGGCCCCGAACATGTTCTGGTAGAGCTGGGTCCAGTCCTTGGCCCAGTAGGGGAATCCCAGCACATCGACAATCTGCTCCCTCACCTGGGGGGCCCGGTAGGCGTTTTCCACCCGCACCCCGATGCCGCTGACCGCCTCGCCCAGCCCCATGATCCGCTGCACGTCGGCCAGGTGCATGTATCCCAGGGATTTGTCGAAATCGTAAAGCCCGGTGTCGATGGTCCCCAGGACCCGCAGGCGCCGCATCCCCGGCACCTGGGTCACCGCCGAAGCCCCCCCCTGCGCCGAGAGCATGAAAACCTGGTCCCCCGGGGTCACTTCGAGCTGGCGGGCCAGTTCCCGGCCCAGAACGATCCCCGGGGGGCCGGGGGCATCGCCGCGGGTCTGGGCATCCCGTTGAAGTCCGGCGAGCAGTTCCGGGGGCAGCACCCCGGTTACCCGGCCTTCCAGGGCCGGGTCGACCCCGCGCAGCACGGTGCCGGCCGTTCCCTTGGCCGAACGCAACAGGCCGTGGGCATAAACGAAAGGGGCGGCGGCCACCACCCCCGGCACGGCGTCGAGGCGCTCGAGAACCGTCCCATGCTCCCCCAGCGCCTCCCCGTAGCGCATCACCAGCAGGTGGGCGCTGACCCCCAGGACCCGCTCCCGGAAGCCGGCCTGGGCCCCGCTCATCACCGCGGTGACGGTCACCAGCACCGTTACGCCCACCGCCACGCCGGTCAGCGCCAGAAAGGTGATCAGGGAAAGGGAGACCCGGTGCCGCCGCGAACGCAGAAAGCGCCGGGCGATGAAGGCTTCATAGGCCATGGACCAGGTCGCGTCCGGCCGTGTAGGCCTCGGCCAGGTATTCAGGATGGTCGAGCACGTCGTTTTCATGGTCGAGCTGGCGGTAGCACAGGGCGCGCCACAGGTCGAAGTCCAGTGTGTCCAGAAAATAGCGCACCGTGAGCAGGGTCCCGTCGAAGAGCCGGCGGCCCCGGGTGGCCCCGGCGGCGATGAACAGGGCGTTGCGCCGCCGTGCCGCGGCGCGCGTCTCGGCCGTATCGATCCAGTATTTGCGCACCCAGCGCGACTGGCAGCGGTCCATCAAAATCTTGGTATGGGCGCTGACCGTGTAGAAGAAGATCGGCGAGGCCAGCATCAGGGCCTGGGCCTCGTCCATGGCGGCCACCACCTGGTGAAAGTCGTCTTCGATGACGCAGCGGCCGTTTTCCCGGCATCCGTAGATCTCCAGGCAGGGGCTGATCCGGCGGTCGCGCAGGACGATCTCGGTCACCGCGGCGCCGGCCTCGGCGGCGCCGCGCACCGCCTCCTTGAGCAAAGTGGCCGTGTTGCCCCGACGCCGGGGGCTGCCGTAGACGGCGACGATTCGATGCATGGGCGGGCTCCTTTGGCTTCATCCTTCCCACAAGCGTCGGCGCTTGTCAAATCCCCCGGCCGCAACCGGGCCGAGGTTGCATCGGCCGGCGTTTGGGGCTATGAAGCCGCATCCGGGGGGGTGGATCCTTCGCGCCGCACACCATGGGGGCACCGGACGGGGAGGACTAGCGGCGACCCGGCGCGCGCTGCGCTCGCCCGGGATCGACGCATTGCGGGGCGTTCTGGCGCCACGTTCAAGGAGGCGGCGTGTTCGGCACTGTCATCAACACCCTGGCCATCATCGCGGGCAGCCTGCTCGGGGTCCTGCTGCGCGGCGGCCTGCCCGAGGCCTATCGGCTGACCGTCATCCAGGCCATCGGCCTGGCCGTGGTGCTCATCGGCCTTCGCGGCGCCTTCGGATCGGACGCCATTTTGCTGGTCATCTGCAGCCTGGCCGGCGGCGCGGTGCTGGGCACGGCCCTGAAGATCGAAGAGCGCCTCGAGGCCCTCGGCCGCCTCCTGGAACGGCGGCTGAGCCGCAACGGAGACGGGATGGCCCAGGGGTTCGTCACCGCCAGCCTCGTCTTTTGCGTCGGCTCCATGGCCATCGTCGGCTCGCTGGAGAGCGGGCTGACCGGCAACCACCAGACCCTGCTGGCCAAGTCGGTGCTGGACGGGATCGCCTCCGTGGTATTCGCCTCCACCTTCGGCATCGGCGTGATGTTCTCGGCCGTCTCGGTGTTCGTCTATCAGGGGCTGATCACCCTGAGCGCCGTTCTGGTCAAACCCCTGCTGGTGCCCGAGGTGGTCACCCAGATGTCGGCCGTCGGCGGCCTGTTGATCGCCGCCATCGGCTTCAACCTCCTCGACTTCCAGCGCCTGCGGGTGGGCAACATGCTCCCGGCGATCTTCGTGCCTCCGGTCTTTCACCTGCTGCGCCAGGGGCTCGCGCCCCTCTTTTTTTGAGGCCACGCCATGTACATCTCCGCCTATCTGCATCGCCGGCAGCTGATGCAGATCACCCAGCGATGGATCGCCGACCGGCTCGAAGACGAAGATGCCCTCCAGCTCACCCGCATCTTGACCTATGACAGCTTCGTGGCCTGGCACAGTCTGGTGGACTTTGTCCAGACCCTCACCCGGCGCCTGGGCCACCCCCGGGTGCGCCAGCTTCCGCTGTATGCCAAAAAAGACCTGAAAGATCTCATCACCACCCCGGCCGAAGCGACCTCCGCCCGGGTGGACGAGCTGATCCGGAACTACCGCCGGACCCCGGAATTCTACTACGTGGGGTCACCCATGGCCGGCTACCTCTTTCACGATCCCCAGGGACGGGTATTGAGCCTGTGCCGCTTCAAGCGGGTCAAACGGATCGCCGAAAAGGCCAGCCGTTATGCGGCCCTTTATCTGGACGCGCACCTGCGCGGCACCCAGCGGCGGCTGGAGGGGGACGGCGCAAACGAAACCGCCCCTCCGGCGCCGGCGGCCGCCGGGGACGAGAGCGAAAAGGCGCTGGTGCGGCAAATCTGCCAGGGCGGCATCAGCCTGCCGCGCGAAGCGATGCAGATTCAGGACGTGGCCGGCGCCAAGATCATCGACCGGGGGTTCGGCCCCCAGGGCCTCGAGGCGGCCATCTCCAGATGGCGCGGTGTGGCCATTGTGGACAAGGAAGTCCACCGGGGGGTCTACAATGCGGTCCACTATACGGTGCGCCTGGATATCGATGCCCCGTCGATCATCGAGGCCTTTGCGGCCTCACCCTACCAGGCCACCTGCCGGCGCCGCGGCCTGCCGGTCGAGCGGGGCAGGGCCGACTTCGAAGGATTCCTGGACAGCGGTGCCGGCCACCTGAGCCTCGATCTGATCCTGACCTCGTTCGAGGAGCTGATCGAGTCGGAGATCGGGCGCAGCATGCACGAGGCGCGCATCTTCCGCCAGCGCCAGGAACGGGCCTTGTACGGCAACATCCCGGTC
Organism: uncultured Desulfobacteraceae bacterium; assembly: GCA_937982505.1. Lineage (GTDB taxonomy): Bacteria > Desulfobacterota > Desulfobacteria > Desulfobacterales > UBA2174 > UBA2174. Next base: position 17,201 of record CALJLV010000060.1, read on the forward strand.
AACATCGAATACATCCTCGAATACCTGCTGGCGGTGGGGCTGAGCCCCGTGGTAAAGATCGACGAAATTCCCTTCAAGATCTGGGGCCGCTACCTGCCGGACACCCTCAGCTTCTGTATCCGGCGCCTCTATGGGATTCCCGAATTTTCCCTCATCGACGGGTGAACCGATTCGCCACGAGATATTGGGGTAAAGAGACGCTTGACACACAACATCCTGGAAATTATAGTCGCGACTTGCGACCTGCCAGGTCGGCCAGACCGAAAATCGATCCCGTATCCATCCGCCCCGCGGAACCGTGGCGCAAAGCACCCAAAGGAGCCCCATGAACACCCTTGACGCCAGCCGCCTTCACGATCTGTTCGACGAAAACCCCCACCGGGAAACCCTCTGCTGGGAAGGCCAGTGCCACGACTGCCAGGCCGCGGTGACGGTCACCGCCACTCCCCGCCGGGACGGGATCCACATCCAGGGCGGAGCGGTGTACGAGCCTGCCGAGGGCCAGTTCTACCTCAAATGCGACGCCTGCCATCGAAGCGAACCGATCCTGCGCGACTTTCAGCCCTGCGAGGTCTACAGCCGGGTGGTGGGCTACCTGAGACCCGTATCCCAGTGGAACGACGGCAAGCAGGCCGAGTTCGCCCTGCGCAAGACCTTCGACGGGAGTCTGGCCGACGCGCGCTGAAATGCGCTGCGAAAACCGGATCGACCGGATGGCTGGCGGTACGCATGGCCGCCCGACCAGGGTACCGCCATCCCAGAGGCTAGGGCTACCGCCCCCCTGGGCCGCCCGCCTTTCCGACTTTCCCCCCGCGGCATCCCACCACGATCTCTTCTATCGGAATATCGGCTCCGGAAGCCTCCAGGGCCTTCTTGACGATGTGCGGCAGGCCGCCGCAGCAGGGCACCTCCATGCGCAGGATGGTGATGCGCCGGATCCCCGCCCCGCGGAAGATGGCCGTCAAGCGGGCGATGCTGTCGGCCACGTCGTCGAATTTCGGGCAGCCCATGAGCACGGCCCGGCCGGGAAGAAAATCCTGGTGCAGGTTGGCCACCGCCACCGCGGCGCAATCGGCCAGCACCAGCAACTCGGCGTTCTTGAGAAACGGTGCGTGGGGCGGTACCAGGCGGATCTGAATCGGCCAGTGGCCCAGGGCGCCGGCTTCCGCCGGATGCTCGAAGGCCTGGGGCGTGTTGGCCCGGTCACAGGTGGCGGCCGGGGCGAAAAGCCGGATCCCGGCCGAGGGACAGGTCCCTAAAGCGGCCGCAGGCTTTTCCTCCAGACCCGCCAGATGCGCCTCCACTGCCGCCTCGTCGAATTCGGCGGCCTCGCGTTCCACGATGCGCAGGGCCCCCCGGGGGCACTCGCCCAGGCAGGCCCCCAGCCCGTCGCAGAGGTTTTCGGCCACCACCCGGGCCTTGCCGTCGATGACCTGCAACGATCCCTCGGCACAGGCCGGCACGCAGAGACCGCACCCGTCGCATTTTTCCTCGTCGATTTCGATGATCTTGCGCATGACCTTCATGGTTCTATCCTTTCGCGGGCCGCGGCAATGCCGCACGCCGCCCGCCCGGGAGGCGAATTTTACCCCCGGATCGTTTCAGTCGGTTCCGCCCCGCATCTCCGCGGCCAGGCGCCGCCCCGTGGCGGTGGCCAGGTCGGCCGGCGCCGTCGCCGGGGAATCGCCGTCCCGCCGGGCCGCGTCCAGGTCCACCAGGCGCCGGGCATCCTTGATGATGGAAACGATGGGCGCGCTCCGGGCGTTTTCGTCGGCCAGGGCCGCGATCACTTCCGAAACCGCCTGGGTCAGCGCTTCGCGAGCGCCCAGACGGTCCAGGATCTGCCGGGCCGCAGAGGGATCGCCGGGCTGCGACCCGGTCTCGCTCAGGTAGGCGGCCACCAGGGCCACGGCCGGGTTGGCGCCCTCCTCCCTGGCGATGCGCTCCACGTGCCGGGCCAGGCGGGTGATGCGGCCGATGCGGACGAAATCGGCCTTGAAGTATTTTTTCATCTCCACCGCCACCCGGTCCTTGAGCAGATTTTCCTGCTGGGCCAAGGCCTCGGGAGGCAGGTTGCCGATGCACTGTTCGGCAAAGGGGCAGTAGGCGGCGCAGCCGAAGTCGAGCCTGGGATTGACGAAGCGATGCCCGCAGTGGGTGCAGCGGCGGGCCGGATCATCCTTGAAAAACTCAACTTTCCGACCACAGGCGGGGCAGTCCACCTCGTAGATGGCCCCGGGTTTCCAGTACTGCAGATCCTGTCCAGGACATTTCATGGTCGGGACTCCTTTCCGTTGTCGATCCGCACCGCCCCTTCACACGGCACGGCGGGGCGAAATGGGGGCGGCCACCGCCGGGGGGCCGCCCGCCGTCGGCATCAGCCCAGAATGGCCTTCAGATCGGCCTCCGGGGTCGAGATGGGCATAATATTGAAGTGGCGTACCAGCACGTCAAGCACGTTGGGCGACACGAAGGCCGGCAGGCTCGGCCCCAGGCGGATGTCGCGGATCCCCAGATGCAGCAGGGTCAACAGAATCGCCACCGCCTTTTGCTCGTACCAGCTCAACACCAGCGACAGGGGCAGGTCGTTGACCGAACAGCCGAAGGCTTCGGCCAGGGCCGCGGCGATCTTGACCGCCGAGTAGGCGTCGTTGCACTGGCCCACGTCCAGCAGCCGCGGGATTCCGCCGATGTCCCCCAGATCCTGGTCGAAGAAGCGGAACTTGCCGCAGGCCAGCGTCAGCACGACGCAGTCGGCCGGGATCTGCTCGACCAGCCGGGTGTAGTAGTCGCGCCCCGGCTTGGCCCCGTCGCAGCCGCCCACCAGGAAAAAATGGCGGATGGCCTTGTCGCGCACGGCCGCGATGACCTTGTCGGCCACCCCCAGCACGGCGTTGCGGGCAAACCCCACCATCACCGTCTTGCCGGGCTGGTCGGCCGCGAAGCCGGGCATGGCCAGGGCCTTTTCGATCACCGGCGCGAAGTTCTTGTCGGCGATGTGACGGACGCCGGGCCAGCCCACCAGCCCGGTGGTGAAGATCCGGTCCTGGTAGGACTCGCGCGGCTTCTGGATGCAGTTGGTGGTCATGAGAATCGCCCCGGGAAAAGCCTCGAACTCCTTGGCCTGGTTCTGCCAGGCCGTACCGTAGTGCCCGTAGAAATGGGGGTGTTTTTTCAGCTCCGGATACCCGTGGCAGGGAAGCATCTCGCCGTGGGTGTAGACGTTGATTCCCTTGCCGGCGCTCTGCCGGAGAATTTCCTCCAGGTCCTTGAGGTCATGGCCCGAGACCAGGATGGCCTTGCCGGCCCGGGTCCCCAGGGGCACGGCGGTGGGCACCGGGTGGCCGTAGGTGCCGGTGTTGCCGGCGTCCAGAAGCTCCATGGCCCGGAAATTGACCTCCCCGCAGCGCAGGGCCAGGCCCACCAGGTCGTCCACCGTTTTTTGATCGTCCAGGGTGGCGGCCAGCGCCTCGTAGATAAAGCCTTCCACCGCCGGATCGGTCCGGCCCAGGATGCGGGCGTGGTCCGCGTAGGCCGCCAGGCCCTTGATCCCGTAGACGATCAGTTCGCGCAGGCAGCGGATGTCGGGGCTCAGGTGGGCATCGGCCAGGATCCCCACCGTCTCGCCCTGGGCCACCCTTCCCGCCAGGGTTTCCGCCGGCTGGAAAGCGGCGGCCGGATGGGCCGAGTCCAGCACGCCGCCGGCGGCGGCCAGGCGCTGCTTGAGGGCCTCGCGCCGGCGTACCGCCTCGTCGACCAGGGGCATGAAGCGCCGGGGGTCGAAATCGACGTTGGTCAGGGTGGAAAAGACCGCCTCGCAGGTGAACCGGTCGGTGGCCTCGTCGTGGATCCCGGCCCGGCGGGCCGCATGGGCCACCAGGCTCAACCCCTTGACCGCATGGATCAGCAGGTCCTGAAGCGCCGCCACATCCGGCTGCTTGCCGCAAACGCCGATCTTGGTGCACCCTTCGCCTTTGGCCGTCTGTTCGCACTGGAAACAAAACATGGTATACCTCCTTGGTCGCTGATGGTGGCGCCCCGTGGCGGGGCGGTCGATGGATCGTCGTTGCCCGCCAATCTAAGACCGCGGCCCGCCCAGGTCCTTGACCTAGATCAAGTCTTTTCCTTTTTTTTGGAATTTCGTCATCCCGGGAGGCACGAGATGAAGATCGCCATCCGCGAAACCCTGGCCGCCACGGCACTTTTCAACGGGCTGGAAGCGGAACCGCTCGACCGGATCGCCGCCATCGCCGTGCAGCGGCGAACGGTGCGCGGCCAGCGCATCTTCGCAGAGGGCGAAGAGGGAAGCGGCCTTTACATCGTGGCCGCCGGGCGGGTGAAGATCTTCAAGTCCGGCGCCGACGGCAAGGAGCAGATCCTGCACATCTTCGGCCCGGGCCAGCCCTTCGGCGAGGTGCCGGTGTTTGCCGGCCAGCGCTTTCCGGCCAGCGCCCTGGCCCTGGAACCCTGCCGCCTGATCTACCTGCCCCGGGCCGCCTTCGTGCGTCTGATCACCGATCATCCCGCCGTGGCCCTGAACATGCTCGCCGTTCTCTCACGGCGCCTGCGCGAATTCACCGTCCAGATCGAAAACCTGGCCCTCAAGGAGGTGCCGGCGCGGCTGGCGGCCTACCTGCTGGCCCTTTCCGCCGAGCAGAAAACCGAGGACCGCGTCGAACTGCACATCCCCAAGGCCATGCTGGCCAGCATCCTGGGCACCATCCCCGAGACCCTCTCGCGCATGCTGGGCAAAATGTCGGCGCAGGGGCTGATCCGGGTGGACAACCGGGACATCGCGCTGCGGGACCGGGCGGGTCTGAAGGAATTGGCGCAACGGGGGCGGATCACGGCGGACTGAGACGATCGCAGTGGTTCTGGGGCGGGCTGAGGCATCCTTTGCTTCATTCATACGGCTCTGCGGCCAGCCGGCGCAGCAAATCGGCCGCCTGAGCGGCGTCGATATGGCCGCCCCGTCGGGCCAGTTCCACCGTGGCCCGGCCCAGGGCGCGGTACAGGGGCAAAGAGGCGGGATCGAGGCCGCCGATGGCGGCCAGGTGATCGCCCACGGTCTGGCGGTCGCCGCGGGCCACGGGGCCGGTGAGGGCCGCGGCCGGGCCACAGCGGCGGACATTGGCCAGGGTCCCGTCGATGAGGGGACCCAGCACGTCGAGGGCCTGCTCGGGGGCGACCCCGGCTTCGCCCAGGAGCGCAAAGGAAAGATCGAGGAGAGTGACCAGGTAGTTGGAGGCCACGACGGCCGCGGCGTGGTAGAGGGTCTTGGCCGCGGTGCGGATCCGGTGGCAGCGGGCCCCCAGATCGCGGCTGAGCGCTTCGGCCCGTTCCAGCGCCGGGCCGTCGCCTTCCACCGAAACGATGATCCCCCGAAACGGATCGTGGTCTGCGCGCGGCGCCGCGAAACTCTGCAGCGGATGCAGCGAACCGATGTGCGCGCCGGCACCCCGGGCCGGGGCAAGGATCATGGAGGAGAGTGCGCCGCTGCAGTGAAGCACCACGGCACCGGGCGCGAATCCGCCGCTGAGCGCCGTTTCACGGCAGACCTGGGCGATGGCCCCGTCCGGCGTGGTGATAAAGACCACTTGCGCCCGGGGGGTGACCTGCTCGGGCCGTTCGGAGAGCCTTCCCGGCGTCCGCAGGAAGGCGGCGGAGGCCTGGGCGGAGGCCAGCCGGCGGCTGGCCAGCCCGACGACGGCATAGCCGGCGCGTTCCAGGTGCAAGGCGAGCGCCGTGCCTACCCGACCGCAGCCGATGACGGCGATGTTGGGCTTGGAATCGGTCATGGGATGGATTCCGGGCTCAAGATTCAGGGTTCAAAAACCTTCCGCTTGTGGCCGTTGCGCGGCGCCCGCGGCGCGGCATCCCGCCCCGGACCCCGGTGTCACCAACCGGAACCTCGAACCATTTCAATAGCAGTGCTCCGGACCCGGGAAACGGCCTTCCTGGACCTCGGCGGCATAGCGGCGCAGGGCCTCGCCGGCCTGCTCCCCCAGCCGGGCGTAAGGTTTGACGAACCTGGGCACATGGCGGTCGTTGAGTCCCAGCATGTCGTGAAGCACCAGGACCTGCCCGTCGCAGTGGGGGCCGGCCCCGATGCCAATGGTGGGAATCTTGAGCCGGGCGGTGATCTTGGCCGCGATGGCGGCCGGAATCCCCTCCAGCACCACCGAGAAGGCGCCGGCGGTTTCCACTTCGGCGGCATCGGCCAGCAGGCGCTCCTCGTCGCGCTGCACCTTGAAGCCGCCCATTTGATGGATCGACTGGGGGGTCAGGCCGATATGGGCCTGAACCGGAATTCCCGCCGCGGTGATGGCGCGGATGCGGTCGCTCACCGCGGCCCCCCCCTCGAGCTTGACCGCCGCAGCCCCGGCCTCCTTGAGAAAGCGGCCGGCGTTGGCCACGGCCTCGGAAAGCCCCGCCTGGTAGCTCATGAAGGGCATGTCCCCCACCACCAGGGCGCGCACGGCAGCCCGGGAAACCAGGCGGGTGTGGTAGATCATCTCGTCCATGGTCACCGGCAGGGTGCTGCTGAGGCCCTGGACCACCATCCCCAGAGAATCGCCCACCAGGATCAGATCGATGCCGGCCTGATCCGCCAGGCGGGCAAAAGGGCAATCGTAGGCGGTGAGGGCCGAAATCCGGCGGCCCTCGGCTTTCATGCGAAGCAGGGTGGTGACCGTCACGGGACTGGTCATGGTTTTCCTCCTTGATGGCAAAACACCCCCGGCTGCCAGGGCAGCCGGGGAAAAATGCACGCGGCGTCAACGCTTTTCTCCTTGACGCGCCGCGACGAAATTAGGCGCCACGATAATCGATTGAGGCCCGAATGTCCACCCTGCGGCAGCGCTTTTTAAGCGCCCGCCAGGCCGCGCGGACCACACCGCTCAGGGCTGAAACGGGCTCGCCCAAGGACACAAAAGAATCTTGACGATCACTCCAGGCATGATCTAAAAGATTCGGTTTATGCTGTGGCTGCAAAGATATGGCCGGATTGCCCCGGCCGGGGAAAGACGTTGACCATGATCCAATTGATTCGCGGTTTCAAGGACATTCTGCCCGGCGAAGTCGAATTGTGGCAGCACATCGAGGATGCGGCGCGCCGCCTGCTGGGCGATTTCGGCTATCGCGAGATCCGGGTGCCCCTGGTGGAAAAGGCCGCCCTGTTCGCCCGAGGTATCGGTGAAGAGACCGACATCGTGGAAAAGGAGATGTACACCTTCGCCGACCGCCAGGGGGACCTGATCACCCTGAGGCCCGAGGCCACCGCCTCGGTGGTGCGCGCCTACATCCAGCACAAGTACTACGCCGCCGATCCGGTGCAGAAATTTTTCACCATCGGACCGATGTTTCGCCGTGAGCGGCCCCAGAAGGGGCGCTACCGCCAGTTCTACCAGATCAATGTCGAGGCCTTCGGCATCGCCGAGCCGCTCATCGACGTGCAGCTCATCCACCTGCTGGTGACCCTGCTCCACCGCCTGGAAGTGGCCGATGCCACCCCCCACATCAACTCCCTGGGATGCCCGCAGTGCCGTCCGGCCTTTCGCGAAGCGCTGCTGGCGCATATCCAGCAGCGCCAGGACGCCCTGTGCGGCGACTGCCGGCGCCGCAGCCAGCGCAACCCCATGCGGGTGCTCGACTGCAAGGTTCCCGGCTGCCGCGAGGCCATGACCGGAGCCCCGGCCGTCACCGATGGCCTGTGCGACGATTGCCGCGGCCATTTCGGCACCGTTCGCGATCGCCTGACGGCCCTGGGGATCGATTACGAAGTGGACAAGCGCCTGGTGCGGGGACTGGACTACTATACCCGCACCACCTTCGAGATCCATACCGGGGCCTTGGGGGCCCAGAGCGCCGTGGCCGGAGGCGGGCGCTACGACGGCCTGGTCGAAATGCTCGGAGGACCGCCCACCCCGGGGATCGGGTTCGCCATCGGCTTCGACCGGCTGGCGGAAATCGTGGCCTTGAGACAGCGCGATTTCACCCGCCCGCCGCGGCTCTTCATTGCCGCTCTGGGGCCGGCGGCCCAGACAGCCGCCTTCCAGTGGCAGACGGCCCTGGGGCTGGCCGGGATATCGGTGGAAATGGACTACGGCGGCCGCAGCCTCAAGGCCCAGATGCGGCGGGCCGACCGACTAGCCGCGGCCCACGTGCTCATCGTGGGCGAAAATGAAATGACCGCCGGCGAGGCCACGCTGCGCCACATGGCCAGCGGTGATCAGGTCCCGCTGGGCCTGGCCGGGATCGTCGAAAACCTGAAGCGCCGACTGGCGCCCCCACCGGATGATGCGGGCGCGGTCCTTGAACGATCCTAACGGTCTCAACGATCCCAACGGTCTCAACGATCCTAACGGTCTCAACGATCCTAACGGTCTCAACGATCCTA
>CALJLV010000061.1 GCA_937982505.1 uncultured Desulfobacteraceae bacterium
GAGCCGGGTGATGCGCTCGCGCACCCGGCGCCGGTCGATTTCCAGCTGGGTCTCGCCGGGCCCCCGGCCGCCGATGCCGCCGGCCAGGCGGCTCATGGCCCGGTTCTTGCCCACCAGGCGCGGCAGCCGGTAGCGTAGCTGGGCCAGCTCCACCTGGAGCTGGCCTTCCCGGGATCGGGCCCGCTGGGCGAAAATATCCAGGATCAACTGGGTGCGGTCGATGACCTTCAGATCGATGGCCTCGGCGATGGCCCGGCCCTGGCTGGGGTTGAGCTCCTGGTCGAAGACCAGGACCGTGGCCGAACGCTGCAAGGCGAGGATGGCCAGCTCCTGGAGTTTCCCCGGTCCCATGAGAAAGCGTGGATCCACGCCGCGCCGCTGCTGGATCTCTTCGGCAACGATGGTCAGCCCGCCGGAAATGGCCAGATGGTGCAGCTCGGCCATCTGGGCCAGGGCCCTGCGGCGTGGTGCGTGGGTGACGCTCACCAGCACGGCCCGCTCGCCGGCCCGTTCGGCCAGCCGCCCCGGAGCGAGCCGGGCCATCTCCGCTTCGAGGGACCGCACCAGGCCCAGACAGTCGATTTGGGGATGATGGGCCGAAACCGGCGCCAGCAGGTGATGGGCGGGACCTTCTGCCGCCGGCAGGACGTGGGCCACATGCCAGGCGGCCGGGGTGCCGTCGGCGCGCAGGGTCATGGCGGCCATCAGGTCCAGGCGCAGCAGGGCCAGATCAGTCAGATCGTCCCGGCTCAAGGGTTCGCCCTTGAGATGGGTGTGCAGGCAGCGCACGCCGCGCAGGCGTCCCGGGGCGGCGCGAAAGTCGTCCAGGTCCGGGATGACGATCTTCTGCCCGTCGCCCACCATCACCGTCACGATGCGGCCGCGCCGGTCCACCAGCAGGCCGAGCTGGCGTCGGATCTCGGTGGAGAGCAGCGCCAGCTCGTTGGCCAGTTCAGGGGTACAAAGGGCTTCGGGGGCCAGCCGGCGGCGGTAGAGGGCTTCGATGCGCCGCACCTGGTTGGACTTCAACCCGATGATATCGCCGACGATTCTACGCATGCCGCCGCCGTCGGACGATGGGCTGGAGATGCCGGATGCGGATCATTCCAGGGCCTCGTCGGCCATGTTTTCAAAGCGTGTGTAGTGGCTCAGGAAGGTCAGCGGCACCACTCCGGTGGGGCCGTTGCGGTGCTTGCTGAGGATGATTTCGGCCTTGCCGCGGTTGGGATTGGTCTCTTCCTTGTGATAGACCTCGTCACGGTAGATGAAGATCACCAGGTCGGCATCCTGTTCCAGGGCCCCGGATTCGCGCAGGTCCGAAAGCACCGGGCGCTTGTCCGCGCGCTGTTCCAGCATGCGGTTGAGCTGGCTCAGGGCGAGGATGGGCACGTTGAGCTCCTTGGCCAGTTGTTTCAAGGACCGCGAAATTTCACTGATTTCCAGATCGCGCCGCTCGCTGGGGACCCGGGGCCGCATCAACTGCAAATAGTCGATCACCACCAGTCCCAGGTCTTTTTCCATCTTGAGCCGGCGGGTCTTGGTGCGGATGGTGGTGGTGGAGATGTCCGGCGAATCGTCGATGTAGATGGGGGCTTCGGAGAGGCGCCCGGCCGCATCCGTGAGCTTGGCCCAGTCCTCGGCCAGAAACATCCCGCTGCGCACCCGCTGGGAGTCGACCCGCGCCTCGGCGCACAGCAGGCGCATGGAAAGCTGCTCCTTGGACATTTCCAGGGAGAAGATCGCCACCGGTACGTTCTCGTCCAGGGCCGCGTTGCGGGCCATGTTGAGGGCCAAGGCGGTCTTGCCCATGGCCGGCCGGGCCGCCAGGATGATCAGATCGCTGTTCTGGAAGCCGCTGGTCTTGTGATCCAGGGCCGCGAACCCGGAGGGAATTCCGGTGAACAGGGACTTGTTGGCGGCCCGCTGTTCGAGGGCGTCGAAATTCTGCACGACCAGTTCGCTCAAGGGGAAGAAACTCTTGCGGGTCTTGTGCTCGGCGATTTCGAAGATGGCGCTCTCGGCGAAGTCGACCACTTCGTCCAGGTCGCCCTGGTGTTCGAAGCAGCGCCGGGCGATGGCGTTGGATTTTTCGATCAGCCGTCTCAGGGCCGCCTTTTCGTAGATGATGCGCGCATAGTGGGGCGCGTTGACGGCCAGGGGGGCTTCGTTCATGATGCGGGCCAGATAGGCGGCGCCGCCGGAGGCCTCGAGCCGTCCGGTCTCCTTGAGGCGGTTGTTCAAGGTGACCAGGTCCACCGGTTCGCTGCGGGCCGCCAGGTCGCCGATGGCCGCAAAGATCTGCTGGTGCGCGCTGCGGTAGAAATCCTCGGGCTTGAGGATCTCCAGCACGTCGTTGAGGGTGGTGTTGTCGATGAGCACCGCGCTGATGATCGCCGCCTCGGCCTCGACGTTCTGGGGCGGCACCATCAGGCTTTCGGATGGCGGGGACTGTCGGGAAGGGGAGAAATCTGCCATGGCCGGTCTATCCCGTGCCGGGCGGCGCAGGCTGCAGGCCGCCCCGGCGGTATGGCGGCCAAGGGACGGCCGGGTTAGCGCAAGCGGTCGGTCGCGTTCAGGCACGGCGCACCGGGCGGCCATCGGGCCGCGGCCGCCAGGGCGCCGCGATCCGATGGCCGCCGGGGCGTGCTATTCGGCCACCACCTCGACGTGGATGGTCGGTTCCACGTCGGTGTAGACCCGAATAGGCACCTCATGACGACCGAGGTGTTTGATGGGGTCGCCGAGCAGGATCATGCGCTTGTCCACCCGAATCTCCTGCTTGGCCAGGGCGGCGGCGATGTCCCGAGCCCCCACCGAGCCATAGAGCCGATCCGCATCGCTCACCTTGGCGGCAATGGTCACCGAGACGCCGGCCAGGCGCTGGGCCATCTCCTCGGCCATGGCCTTTTCCTTGGCGATCTGCAGATCGAGCCTGGCTTTTTGCTGGGCCAAAACCGATCGGTTGGCGTCCGTGGCCAGGACGGCCTTTTTTTGGGGCAGCAGGTAGTTGCGGGCATAGCCGGCCGCCACCTTGACCTCGGTGCCGATCATGCCGAGAGAATCGATGGTTTGGGTCAGAATAACTCTCATAGAAGTGCCTCCCAGACTGCCTCAGCGGCCCTCTTGGGTTTCCAGCCGCCGGAAGTTGAACCAGACATCGAAAAAGCCCAGGGCGATGATCAGCAACAGCAGCAGCTGCTGTATGGCCGCCAGGCTGTAAAGAAAGATCCGCAACGGGCGCGGAACCCCCTTGCGGTCGAAGTAAAAGGCCACGATGGCGATGCCTTGAAAAAAGTAGACGGTCATCATCACCATCAGTAGGTTGGCCCCGATCAGCTTGAGCCCCGTGCCGGGGATCATCAGCAGCACGGCGGCCGCGATGACCACCCAGACCATGGGCTCCGGGGTTTGCCACCGGTTGAGCCGGCCGAAGTCCGGGGCCGGCAGCCGCCGGCTGAGCAGCACGGCGCGGGCCATCATCAGGTTGGCCCAGACCACCACCAGGAGGGTGGTCAGGGTCATGGCGGGCAGGATGCGCACCAGTACATAGGTGATGCGGTCCATCCCGTCGGCGATGTGCCGGACATTCTCTTCGGGCATGCCCATGGCCTGGTAGAGCTCCAGGGCCGTCGCCAGGTTCTGGGCCACATAGTGTTGGATCAGGGCCCCGACGTTCTTCCCGGCCGCCAGGGCCGCCAGCACCAGGACCACGGCCCCGGCGGCGATGACCACGGCGCAGGCGGCGAGCACCGTCTGTTCCACGCTCAGGCGCCGTTCGAACAGCTCGCCCATGACCCATCCCAGCAGCAGCAGGGTCGTGAAAAAGAACAGATCCGTCGACAGGCCGCCCGCGGCCGTCCACATCACCCCCAGGCCGACCGCCGGTATGGCCATGGCGGATTGCCGTCCCAACTTGACCCGGTAGAACAGGGTCGGCAGGGGCATGAACAGGACTCCGAGAAAACCGAGCAGCGGAACCCGAACCGCGACGGTGAAGACCAGCAGGGTCAGACCGATCCCGATGGCGATGTCCCGGGTCATGGCGACACCCGGCCGCCGCCGCGGTGGCGGGCGGCGGCCAGGCGAATTACTCCACGGTGCCGACGAAGGGCAGCAGGGCGATGGTGCGCGCCCGTTTGATCGCGGCGGTCAATACCCGCTGGTGGCGGGCGCAGGTTCCGGAAATCCGCCGCGGAATGATCTTGCCGCGCTCGGTGACGAAGTGCCGCAGGGTCTTGGGATCCTTGTAGTCGATCACGATGCTGGCGTCGGCACAAAAGCGGCAGACCTTGCGGCGGTGAAAAACTCTGCGTTTGCGCCGCGGACGGGCGCTGGCATTGCGGTTGCGAGGTGCGGCCATGGCTTACTCCTTTTCGTCGTCGGCGGTTTCGAGGTCCGTATCGCTGTTGTCTTCCATCGCTGGGGCGCTTTCCTCGCCGTCCGCCGTCGAGGCCTCGCTCCGGGCTTCGGCGGCGGCAGCCCTTGCCGCCATTTCGGCCTGGATCTCCTCGACGTTCACCGCATCGGCCAACTGCACCGTCATGTACTTCATGACCCGGTCGTCGATGCGGCAAAAGCGCTCCAGTTCCGTGACCAGAGGACCGGTGCCGCAATAGTCGAACCGCAGGTAATAGCCGCGCTGTTTGCGTTTGATGTCATAGGCCAGTTTGCGCACGCCCCAGTGGTCTTCCTCCACCACGAGCCCCCCCTGTTGGGGGATGAACTGGCCGATGCGCTCGATCAGCGGGGCCCTTCCGTCTTCGGAAAGATCCGGATCGAGGATCAGAATGGTTTCATACCTTCGCATTGCGCCTCCTTTCGGGTGTCAAGCCCCGGCGCCGGGCGCCGGAGCAAGGAGCGGCCCCAGCCCTGTTCGGGCATTTGGGCCTCGAAAAAATCTCTTCCACTATCACCGCCCCGTCGGCCATGTCAAGGGCCATGAAAGCAAAAAAGGCCAGCCGCTGCGGGCTGGCCCGGGAAGGTCATTGTGGTGGGCCGTGAAGGAATCGAACCTTCAACCTAATGATTAAGAGTCATTTGCTCTGCCTAGTTGAGCTAACGGCCCGTGCAATGAAGGCGATCTGCTACCAGCTCCAGCCAGTGTTGTCAACCCCATTTTTCAAAACCTCGTTCCAGGCGGCCCGGCGGCCAGGGCCCGCCGGAAACCGACGGCGGCTATCGGTTGGCGCGCTCTTTGCGCTGCTGGCGTCGATCCAGACGGCGCTGGCGCTTCCAGTCCGGCTCCCGGTGCCGTTCTTTGGGGGCCGGCGGCGCGGAGGGTTCGGGATCCAGAAAGAAACTGCCCGGGTGCGGAGCGGGCCGGACGGGGGTTGGGGACGGCAGGGGCGGGGCGGTCTTGGGCGGCGGCGGTCCGCTGAAGCAGCCCGGCGGCAGGGCGGAGGCCACAAAGAGCCCCTGTCCAAAAGACCACAGGGCGGCACCGGCGGCCATCAGGTCCCGGGAACGGACTTCCAGAAGGACCGGATCCGGGTCGCGGCGGCGTCCCATGCGCAGGGCCATGGACGGCTCGGCGGCCAGGACCAGCCCGGGTGGCTCCAGATCCGCGATGCCCTCTTGCCGCACATGGTCATAGGCGCGTCTGCGGATGGCGGCGAAAAGCAGTTTGGGCGGGTTCGCGGCGGCGGTCAGGGCCGGCAGATGGCGGCGTTCCACGGCCCGGATCCGCTGGTCGACCATCTCCACGGGGGCTTCGGCCCCCAGCATGATCAATTCGTTGAGATGCCCCCGGCGCACGTGCCGCCAGCCATCTTCCTCGGCCAGGGCCTGGAGCAGGGCCTTGACAGGCACGAATCCGTCCGCGCTGGGCACCAGGCCGAACTCGTCCGGGCATCGGCCCAGGATGTACGCCAGCACCTTGGCCAGGGGCGAGATGCGGGGCATGGCGGGGACCTCTTGCGGTTGTGGGGTGGCGCCGGCTTGACCCTGTCGGGACGCGTCTGCTATTTCTTGACGGCTGGATGGTGACCTGTCAACTTTTTTCGAAGAGGAGATGTGTCATGGACCATTCGTACAGCCAGCGCCTGTACCGCTCGGCCGTCGAGGTCATCCCCGGCGGGGTCAACAGCCCGGTGCGCGCCTGCCGGGCGGTGGGTCTGGCCTGCCCGCCGTTTATCGCCCGCGCCGATGGGGCGCGCCTGCATGACGTGGACGGCAACGCCTTGATCGACTACGTCGGTTCCTGGGGGCCCATGATTCTCGGTCACCGTCATCCGGCGGTGGTGGCGGCGGTGCGCCAGGTCCTGGAGGAAGGGATGAGCTTCGGGGCCCCCACCGAACGGGAGACGCGCCTGGCCCGGATGCTGGTGGCGGCCGTGCCGGCACTGGACATGGTGCGCATGGTCAACTCGGGCACAGAGGCCACCATGAGCGCCATCCGCCTGGCCCGGGGGTACACCGGCCGGGATCGGATCGTCAAGTTCGACGGCTGCTACCACGGGCACGCCGATTCCCTCCTGGTGGCGGCCGGCAGCGGGGTGGCGACTCTGGCCATCCCCGGCAGTCCCGGGGTGCCCGCCGATTTCGCTGCCCATACCCTCTCGCTGCCATACAACGACGGGGATGCGTTCAGCCGGGTGATGGCCCGGCAGGGCGACGGGATTGCGGGGGTGATTGTCGAGCCGGTGGCCGGCAACATGGGGCTGGTGGCCCCGCGGCCGGGATTTCTCGAGTGCCTGCGCCGGGAAACCGAGCGTTGCGGCGCCCTGCTGATCTTCGACGAGGTGATGACCGGATTTCGCGTGGCCTATGGCGGGGCCCAGGTGCGCTACGGCATCCAGCCGGATCTGTCCACCTTCGGCAAGATCATCGGCGGGGGGCTGCCGGTGGGCGCCTATGGCGGGCGGCGCGAGATCATGGCCCACATGGCGCCGGTGGGGCCGGTCTATCAGGCCGGCACGCTCTCGGGCAACCCCGTGGCCATGGCCGCGGGGATCGCCACCCTGGAGCTGCTGCAAGCCCCGGGGGTCTACGAGGACCTGGACCGGCGCGCCGGGCAGCTGGCCGCAGGGCTCTCGGCCGCCGCCGCCGAGGCCGGAATCCCGGTGACGGTGGACCGGGTCGGATCGATGCTGGGGATGTTTTTCACCGCGGGGCCGGTTCACGATTTCGCAGGCGCCCGGCAAAGCGATCAGGGACGCTTTGCGCGCTACTACCAGGGGATGCTGGACCGGGGGGTCTATCTGGCGCCGTCCCCGTTCGAGGCCCTCTTCGTGTCGGCGGCCCACACCGAGGCCGATATCGCCGAAACGCTCGGCGCGGCGCGGGAAGTGCTGGCATCGTTGGCCGGTTGACTCCCCGCGTCGGGGTTCGGCTGGAACTGCACGGTGGCCGAGCCGCTTCAGGACTTGTTGATCAGGATTCGGTGGCGCATGGCATCCGATCTGGCCAAAGAGCACGGTTACCAGCCCCGGGAACTGACGATTTTCTTGACTTTTTCCTCGGCCCGGCGTTCGACCACGAGCATCTTGCGCGCCTGAGCCTTGCGGATTTTTTCCATCAGCACGTTCATGTCGGCCGGTTTTTCGAGAAAATCGAGGGCGCCGAGCTTCATGGCGGCGATGCCGTCCTGCAGCGTGGCCTGACCGCTGAGCAGGATCACCTGGGCCTCGGGCTGCCGGGCCTTGATGGCCTTGAGGGTTTCGAGACCGTCGACTTCGGGCATTTTCAGATCGAGGATCACGGCGTCAAAACTGCCGGCCTCGACTTGGCGCAGGGCCTCCTGGGCCGAGGGCGCCGTGGCCACGTGGACACCGCGGTGGGTCATGCGTTCGGCCATGACTTCCAGAAAATCGGTTTCGTCATCCACGATCAAGATGCGTTCGGACATGTCTGACCTCCTTTGAGGGTGTTGAATTTTCAAGGCCCCCGCGGCGGCGCAGCGGCGGGGTTGGAATCGACAATCCGGCGGGGCTTCAAGTCTCGACGTCGCGCCATGTCAGACGCCAGCCGCCGGCGGCGGCATCCCAGTCGAGCCGGATCTGCAGGGCATGGGCCAATCCGGTCATTTCAGGGGTCGGTGTCGGTGCGGTCTCGCCGGCCGGGATGCGATCCTCGGCGGTGCGGGCGATCACTCGCAGCGCCACGGGGGGCCGGCCGTCGTCGGCCTCCAGTACGATCCGCCCGCCGCTGCCGGCCCTGTCCAGCAGGAGGGCGATGCAGCGGTAGAGCAGTTGCTGGAGACCGAAGGGAAAGGTGGCGATCCACAGCGGCGGCGCCGTTACCGCTTCCAGCCCCACCCGCTTGAGGTTGGCCGGCCGGGCGGACAGCACCACGGCCATTTCCAGCATGGCCCCCAGATCGGTTTGCGCCTCGGGCAGATCGGCGCTGTGGGCGAAGCGGTTGAGCTCGGCGGTCATCCGGTCGGCTCGCTGTACCTGGCGGCCGATGCGTTCGGCCAGGGTCGCCAGACGCTGTGGGTCCAGGGGGCGCCCTTTTTCCGCCATGGCCAGCAGATCCACGAGCAGGCCGGTATTTTCCTTGATGATGGCCAGGGTGTTTTTGAAATCGTGGGAAAAGGCGGCCGTCACCGTGCCGCTGAACTGCAGGGCATCCATCGTCAGGGATCGGGGCGCCGGATTCATGCGTCCTCCTTGCCGGCCAGAAGGTTGATCTTGGCCATCAGTTCCTGGATATCCACCGGTTTGACCAGGTAGAAATCATCCCCCATATCGGTGGCCACCGAGTCGAAGGCCTGCTCCGAGCCATAGGCCGTCAGGAAGATGAACTTCATCCGGGGGCAGCTCTGGGCCAGGCGATGTTTCAGTTCCAGCCCGCCCATGCCGGGCATTCTGACGTCCAGTACGGCCAGATCGAAGCAGTCCTGTGCCATGGCCTCGATGGCCTGCCGGCCCGAGGTGACCCACCGCGTTTGGATGCCCCGCATTTCCAGCCGTTCGGCCAGGGCCGAAATCAGCTCTCTTTCGTCGTCGACCAAGAGGACGCGCATGGCGGCTCCTTTGTACCGATGGTGGATTGTGGGTCGCATTCTCCGGCCGCCTTGAAGGGCAGGGTCAGGGAAAAACAGGTTCCCTGGCCGACGGTGCTGGTCACCGCGATGGTGCCGTCCAGTTCCTGGACCAGGGCATAGGTGATGGACAGACCGAGTCCGGTGCCGCCCTGGCCTTTTTTGGTGGAAAAGAACGGCTCGAAGATGCGCTGCACGTCTTCGGGGGGGATCCCGCAGCCGTTGTCGCAGATGTCCATGCGGATGCGCAACGACCCTTCACGGCGGGCGTTTAAGTCCAGGCGCCCGCCCTCGGCCATGGCGGCAAACGCGTTGTTGACGATGTTGAGGATCACCTGCTGCAGCTTGCCGCGGTCCATGCAAAGCGCGTCCAGGCCCGGGCCGATCTCGGTGCGGATCTCGATGTTGCGATAGGCGGCATCGCGTTCCACGAAGCTGAGGATCTCGTTGATGGTCTCGGCCATGTCCACCCGCTCGGTCTTGGCCACCAGATTGCGGGCGAAGGTGAGCAGGCGCTTGGTGATGCGGCCGGCCCGCTGGACCGAGGACAGAATGCTGTCCACCAGGGCGTTGAGCTTGGGATCCGGGGCGTAGTGAGGCCTCAAGGTGAACAGGTCCTTGATCAGGCCGGCCTTTTCGTTGATGATGGCCAGCGGATTGTTGATCTCGTGGGCCACGCTGGCCGCCATGCGGCCGATGGTGGCCATTTTGTTGGCGTATTCCATCTGGTGCAAGGTGGCCAGGCGCTTTTCGTCGGTCAGATGGACGCGACCGACGATGAGGGTCACCGTGCCGAGGATCACGGCCAGGATGACGCTGATACTGATCAGGGTGAAGACGATCAGTTCCAGGCGGATGCGGTACCAGGGCTTGAGCAGCTCCGTTTTGTTCTTGACGATGACCAGGATGAAAGGGCTGTCCTCGATGAAGCGATAGCCGATGAAGCAGCGGACCCCTTGTTCGGTGGTCGATTCGACCACTTCCGTCTGGGCCGCAGGGGCCAGCGGCGGCAGGGACGCGGCTTGCAGCACGCCGCCATGGTAGTGGGACGGGGTCTGGAGGATGCCGTCGCGGTTGATGATGAAGGCGTCGCCCTGGCCGCTCAGCTCCAGATTGGCCAGCAGATCCTCGAAGGGACCGATGCCGATGGAGGCGCGCAGCACAAAAAAGTCGCCCGCGGCCAGGTCCTGTTTGACGGCGATGACCAGGTGGGGGACCTGGCGGAAGCCGAGAAACACGTCGCTGATGAAAACCCCTCGCTCGGAGACTTCCCGGAACCAGGGCTGGTCGCGGTATTCGCGGTTCTCCAGTCCATAGGGCCCCACGTAGGTATGCTGGTGGCCGCCGGCATCGACGACCCCCAGGTCGACGAAGCCGCCGCCGAAGCTTCGCTTGAGGTTGGCGAGCACGTCGGCCAGGCGCCGCGAATCGGACAGGGTCTCGAGCGCGTTGTCATGGACGATGAAATCCAGGGCCGCACGCCGTTCGGTGAGAAAAAAGGAAATGGCCCGCCAACTGTTGGAAACGCTGCGGGCCGTGCGCAGGCGGTATTCGCTTTCGATTCCCTTTTCGGTGACCTTGTAGTTGACAATGGAGATGATCAGCAGGGGCACCAGGGCCACGGCCGCCATGGTGAGGATCGAAAACCACCACAGGCGGCGGTAGTTGAACAGGTAGGCCCCGGTGACCGGTGTGTTGGGGGTCCGGGTCAGAAAGGAGGGGCGGATCTGTGCGGCGATCTGGCTGAGTATGCCCATGGGTGCCTGCCTGAAGGTCAGGGCTGCGGCTCGTCCGCGCTCTGGCGCCGGCGAATCTTTTCATTGGCGCGCTTGATGGTGTCGCTGAGCCGGTCGATGTCCACCGGCTTTTGCAGGTAATCGAAGGCCCCCAGTTCCATGCAGACCTTGCGGTCGGCCTCGCTGCCGTGGCCGGTGAGAATGATGACCTCCATCTCGGGCTGAGTCCGCTTGACCCGCCGCAGGACCTCGATCCCGTCGATGCCCGGCATCTTCAGATCCAGGATCATGACATCCGGCTGGTCCTCGCCCACCAGTTCCAGGGCCGTTTCCCCGTCGTAGGCCACCGCCGAGCCCATGTCGCGCAGGAGCAGCCGCTCGGAGAGGGTCTGGACGAATTCGCGCTCGTCGTCCACCAGCAGGATCCGCGAAGGCGCTTCGAAGTTGAAGCGCCGGTAGACATCGGCCTGGTAGAATCCGGGCCCGACCTCGGTTTCCACCGCGGCGACCCCGGGCACCTTGCCGGCGATGGCCTTGAGTTCGTTTTCCAGCCGTCCGAGCATCAGCACGTGCGCGTTGATGGTCAGGATCACCCGGCCGTCCTCGGCGCGCACTCCCACCTTGTGCCCCTCCTTGACCAGGGCCACCTCCACCCGGGCCGCCAGCAAAAAGTCGGCCTCGGCCCGCAGGGAGGCCGGGCTGGGTTCGATCACCGCCCGGGCGCGCGGCTCGGCGATGAGGGCGGCGAACTTTTCCGCCGTCTGCTTGTCGGTGGGAAAGACCACGTCATAGAGCGACGGGGTCCAGGGGTCTTTCTCGCCCCGGTGCGTCTGGACCCAGGCGGCCCGGTCTTCGTCTTCCAGGCGGATCAGTTTGCGGGCCTCGCTTTCATCGATCCCTTCGGCCCGGGCGTTGAGCAGGCGCGCCGGCATGTCGGCGATGAGGCAGACCCTCAGGGTGTGGCTGATCCGCGTCGGCACCAGGTGACTGCAAAAGCCGTGGATCAGCAGCCGGTCCCCGGCCAATGATTCGGCCGTTGCCAGGCGCAGGTAGGCCATGGCCTGCTCGCGTTCATGGGTGAACTTGTTGAACAGGGACGGTTTGGCCTTGAAGGCCCGGAAAATCTTGCTTTCGGCGATTCCCGAGGCAGCTCCGGCCGCGGCCACGAGATTCGCGTCGGTGAGCAGGCGGCAGTTCAAGCGGTTCTTGATTTCCTCGACAATGGGTCCGGCATTGCAATAACTGCCGCTGAAGATCGTGATCACTGGCATCTTGAAGCCTCCCCGGTGGGTTCAGTTCTGGGACTGGGTCAGTCGGCACACCGTCAACAACGGGCAGTTGTGGGCCGAATCGGGTTCATGGGTCTGGTGATGGACCCTGGCGATGGCCTTTTCCATGGTGGGAAACAGATGGTCGCCGCCGATTTTGACCCGCAGATGGGTGCGCTCGAAAACCGCCATCACCGTTTCATTGACCCCGCTGAGGCTGATATCGACCCCGGCGCTGCGGACCCGGTCCACCAGCAGCGAGAGCATTTCCTCGCCCGAGGCGTCGATGTCGTTGATGCCGTTGGCCACGATAATGATGTGCCGGAGGTCGGATTTGGCCTGCATGATCTCCGTGATCTTGTCTTCCAGGTAGGTGGCGTTGGCGAAAAACAGGGGGCCGTCGAAGCGCACCATGGCCACGTAGCCGCATTCTTCCAGGCCGTGGGTGGCGGCGCAGCGCAGGGCGTCGTCGTCGGCCCGGGCCAGGGACACCACCGAAGGCCGCATGCTCTTGTAGAGAAACACCATCAGCGACAGCACCACCCCGATCATGATCCCCTTGTCCAGGTGGGGCGCAAAGGCCAGGGTGGCCAGGAAGGTGATGATGGAGATGACCCCGTCGTACCATTTGGCGCGCCAGGCGTGCACGAAACCCGAAACGTTGAGCAGGCCGATGACGGCCATCATGATTACGGCGGCCAGAACGGCCTGGGGCAGATGATAGAGCAGGGGGGTGAAAAAGAGCAGGGCGATGACCACCGCCAAGCTGGTAAAGGCGCTGGAGATACCGCTGACCGCTCCGGCCTGGAGGTTGACCGCCGAGCGTGAAAAGGAGCCCGAGACCGGGTAGCTTTGGCCGGTGGCGCCCAGCATGTTGGCCAGGCCCTGGCCGATCAGCTCCTGGTTCGGGTCCAGGCGCTGGCCGGTCTTGGCCGCCATGGCCTTGGCGATGGAAATGGCCTCCATGAAGCCGAGCAGCGAGATGATAATGGCGTAGGGCAGCAGTTGGGCCATGATCTTGAAGTCGATCGCCGGCAATGAAAACGTGGGCAGGCCGCCGGGAATCCGGCCGACCACGGCGCCCCCGCCGGTCATGA
>CALJLV010000062.1 GCA_937982505.1 uncultured Desulfobacteraceae bacterium
ACGATCGAGTCGGGCAAAACGGGTCATGGCGTCCTCTTCGGGGTGACCGGGGGTTGAAGATCTGAGCGGCTCCGGCGGCTCCGGCCGCGCCGGCGCTTCTGGCCTTGGGCGGCGTGGGGGGTCGAAATCCGCGGCGCAAACCGAGAAGGGTAAACTACAATAGGGCTCGGGGATTGTCAAAAAATTTGTTTTGACTTTTCACGGGAAACCGTTTAGTTTCCCGTCGACTCAATAATGTTTGAAATTACAGGATATTGCCATGACTGAGGGGAATCGCGACGCCATGACCTACGCCGACGCCGGCGTGGATATCGACAAGGCCAGCCAGTTGGTCGAGCAGATCAAGGAGATCGCCAAAAAAACCCATCGGCCCGGGGCGATGGGCGAAATCGGCGGGTTCGGCGGCCTCTTTTCCCTCAACACGGCCAACTACGAGCAGCCGGTTCTGGTGAGTTCCACCGACGGGGTGGGCACCAAGCTCAAGATCGCCTTCATGATGGACCGCCACCACAGCGTGGGCATCGATCTGGTGGCCATGTGCGTCAACGACATCGTCGTGCAGGGGGCCCGGCCCCTGTTCTTCCTCGACTACCTGGCCACCGGAAAGCTGGACAACCGGGTGGCGGCGGACGTGATCCGGGGCATCGGCGAGGGCTGCCAGCAGGCCAAATGCGTTTTGATCGGCGGCGAAACCGCCGAGATGCCTGACATGTACCAGCCCGGCGAGTACGACCTGGCCGGTTTCGCCGTGGGGATCGTGGACAACGCCAGGATCGTGGACGGCTCGGAGATCCGCGTCGGCCACCGCCTCATCGGCATCGCCTCCGACGGGCTGCACAGCAACGGCTATTCGCTGGTGCGCAAGATCTGCTTCGAGCGGCTCGGGCTCACGGTGGACAGCCTGGTGCCGCAACTGGGCGAACCCCTGGGAGAGGCCCTGCTGCGGCCCACCCGGATCTACTCGGAGCTGATCCAGGGGCTGCTCAAGGACCTGCCGATCCATGGGCTGGCCCACATCACCGGCGGCGGAATCAGTGAAAACATCCTGCGCATCATCCCGGGAGCCTGCAGCGTCGTCATCGATACGGCCGCCTGGGACGTGCCGCCCATCTTCCGCTTTCTGCAGGAGGCCGGCAACGTGGCCGACAGCGAGATGCGGCGCACCTTCAACATGGGGATCGGCATGATCGCCGTGGTGCCCGGCGAACGGGCCCAGGAGATCCTCGAGCGGCTCAAGGCCATGGACGAACGCGCCTATCTCATCGGCGAGGTGGTGGCCACCAAGCAGCTCCACAAATCCCGCATGATCTACACCTGACGCCCATGAAGATCCTGGGCATCGAGAGCTCCTGCGACGAGACCGCCGCCGCCGTGGTGGCCAGCGGACGCACGCTGCTCAGCTCGGTGGTGGCCTCCCAGGTGGACCTGCACCGCCCCTACGGCGGGGTGGTCCCCGAACTGGCCTCGCGCCAGCACATCCAGGCCCTGGTGCCGGTGGTGCGCCGGGCCCTGGACGAGGCGCACCTGGAGCCCGGCCGCCTGGACGGGATCGCCGTGACCCGCGGCCCCGGCCTGATCGGCTCGCTGCTGATGGGCTTCTGCTTCGCCAAGGCCTACGCCTGGGCCCTGGGCCTGCCCTGGGTGGGGGTCAACCACCTCGAAGGCCATATCCACGCCCTCTTTCTCAACGATGATCCCCCCCCCTTCCCCTTCGTGGCGCTGATGGTCTCCGGGGGCCACACCTGTCTTTACCACGTCAGCGGGCCCATGGTGATGGAGATGATGGGCCAGACCCGGGACGACGCGGCCGGCGAGGCCTTCGACAAGGTGGCCAAGATGCTCGATCTGGGCTATCCGGGGGGGTGGCCATTGAGCGCCTGGCCCCGGAGGGGGACCCGGCGCGCATCCTTTTCCCCCGGCCTTTTCTCGACCGGGAGGGCTTCGATTTTTCCTTTTCGGGCCTCAAGACGGCCGTCCTGCGCCACCTGCAGACCCATCCGGCCCCATCGGCGGGGCAGATCGCCCACATCGCGGCCGGCTTCCAGGAGGCGGTGGTGGACGTGCTGGTGCACAAGGCCCTGGCGGCGGCCCGGGCCAAGGAGTGCCGCCATCTGGCCCTGGTGGGCGGGGTGGCGGCCAACGGCCGCCTGCGGGAGCGCCTGCGCACCGCCGCCGCCGCCAGGCGCATCACGGTTTACATCCCGCCGGTGTCCCTGTGCGGGGACAATGCCGCCATGGTGGCGGCCGCCGGCTACCATCACCTGGCGGCGGGCCGAGCCGCCGGTCTGGATGAGGACGTTTTTTCCCGCAACGGGTTCTGACGCGAACTCGGATTCCGCCTGGCGCCACCGGGATTGGAATTCACCGGTCACGGTTTCATAAAAAGATTGACACCTGAACTCCAAAAGCCTCAGGCCCCCAGCCACTGCTGCTTGACCCGCCGCATGCGCCGCCAGCAGGCCTCGGCCCGGCGCCGCGCCTCTTCATCGGCGGCCATCTGCCGGTACAGGGCTTCCCGGGCCGCCTCCACGGCCGGTCCGGGGTGGCAGATCAGGGCCAGATCCACGTCGGCGGCCAGGATCCGGGCGGCGGCGGTCTCCACGGAGATGTCCGGCCGCACGGCCCCCATGTCCAGATCGTCGGTCATCACCAGCCCGTCATAACCCATCCGCACGCGCAGCAGGTCCCGGGCCACCACCACGGAAAGGCTCGCCGGCCATTGCGGATCCAGGGCCGGATAGCGGATGTGGCTCAGCATCACCCCGGCCACCCCGTCCCGGCAGGCCGCCGCAAATGGGGGCAGGTCGAAGCCGGCGATGCTCTCGGCCGAGGCCTCCAGCACCGGCTGGACGCGGTGCGAGTCGAGGGTGGTGCGCCCGATGCCCGGAAAATGCTTGGCCACGGCCATGATCCCCCGGGCCTGCAAGCCGCGGATCACCGCCCGGCCCAGGCGCGCCACCACCTCGGGATCGGCGCCGAAGGCCCGCGCGGCCATGATGCTGTCCAGGCCGTCCGGGGCCACGTCCAGAACCGGGGCCATGTTCATGTTGAACCCCAGATCCCCGAGCAGCCGGGCCATGTCCCCGGCCAGGGCCTCGGCCTCCTGTGGGTCGCGAATCTGCGGGGGGGCGGGAAATTCGGGGAAGTGGGGCCGGCGCAGGCGGGCCACGCCGCCCCCCTCCTGATCCACCGCCACCAGCAGGGGCGGGTGTCCGGCGCGGGCCGCGCAATCCTGGCACGCTCGGATCAGCGCTTTGACCTGCCGGGCAGTCTCCACGTTCCGCGCAAACAGGATGATCCCGCCCACGCCCGCCTCGGCGATGAGGCGCCGCAGATCCTCTTCCAAGGCCGTTCCGTCGAAGCCCACCATGAGGCGCTGGCCGGCCATGGCGGTGATGTCGGATGTCATTCCGAAGGTCCTCTCAGCGCCGCCCCTGGTAGCGCCGCACCGCTTCCAGGTGCTCGGCGTAGGTGGGCGAAAAGTGATGGGTGCCGTCGTTGCGCGACACGAAGTAGAGGTGGGCCGTGGCGGCCGGAAACAGAGCCGCCTCGATGGCCGCGGCCCCGGGGCTGGCGATGGGCCCGGGGGGCAGGCCGAAGATCCGGTAGGTGTTGTAGGGCGTCTCGGCGGCCAGGTGACGGCGGGTCAGGTTCCCGTCGAAATCGGCGATCCCGTAAATCACGGTGGGATCGGTTTCCAGGCGCATACCGCGGCGCAGGCGGTGGTGAAAGACCCCGCTGATCAGGGGCCGTTCGGCCGGATCGCCGGTCTCCTTTTCGATGATCGAGGCCAGGGTCACCACCTGGTGGAGGCTCCAGCCCATCTGCTCGGCCCGGACGCGCCAGGCCGGATTCAAGACGCGGTCGAAGCGGGCCTTCATGGCCAGAATAATGTCCGCCGCCGCGGCATCCCGGGCGAAACGGTAGGTGTCCGGAAAGAGGTAGCCCTCGAAGCTGTCGGCGGCGATCCCGGCCCGGGCCATCAGCTCGCGGTCACGGGCCGCCGCGGCGAAGTCGGCGGCCCCGGTCAGGCCGGCCCCTTCCAGCAGGGCCCCGATCTGTCTCAGGTTGCAACCCTCCGGGATGGTGACCCGGTGAAGGCGCACCCTGCCCTGCACCAGGTCTTCGAGCATGGCCATGGGGGCCATGGCCGGCGACAACAGGTACTCGCCGGCCTGCAGCCGCTTGTCGTCCCCCCGCAGGCGGGCCAGGAGTCGGAATTTGAGCGGCGAGCGGATGAGCCCGTCCGCGGCCAGGTCCAGGGCGATGCGCCCCATTCCCTGCCCGCGGGCGATGGTCACCACCCGCGCTTCGCCGTGGGTCCGGGCCGGCTGCCGGGCGTACTCGTAAAGCTCCAGACCGCCGGCCGCCAGGGCGCAAAAGGCCCCGAAGCCGACGAGCAGAAGGGCCGGGATGAGCTTGGCGTTCAAGATCGTCTCCAGTTCAGGCCGCCTCTCCGAAGGGGCGGACGGATATCGGCAGGGGATCGCGGGGCCTCTCGGGCCGGGACTACTATAGGGCAGGGATCGGCGGGTTGTCAAAACCGTCCCGGCCCTCGGCCCCCTGCTTTCCCTTGACAATCGCGGCCAAAGCCAATAAGGGTCCGTTCGGGAGTAAAATCCTTGCAAAACGAGGGGTTGAAAAATTCCTAAGGTTCAGCCGCGAAATTCTTCTCCAACCGGGCCCTTGGCGCGGCCCACGACACGAGGAACGATCGCATGGTCGAAGCCCAGAACAAACCCAAACTGAAGGAACATCGGATCAATCGGGCCTGGTGCAAGGGGTGCGGCATCTGCGTGGCCTTCTGCCCCAAGAACGTGCTGGAACTCGACGAGACGGACAAGGCGGTGGCGGCCCGGCCCGAGGACTGCATCGCCTGCAAGCTTTGCGAACTCAGGTGTCCCGACCTGGCCATCGACATCATCACGGAGTAAGGCACTGCGATGAAATCAAACGTCAAATTCGTCCAGGGAAACGAGGCCTGCGTGGAAGGGGCCATCTACGCCGGGCTGAAGTTTTTCGCCGGCTATCCCATCACGCCCTCCACGGAAATCGCCGAAGCCCTCTCGGCCCGCCTGCCCCAGGTGGGCGGCAAGTTCATCCAGATGGAGGACGAGATCGCCTCCATGTGCGCCATCATCGGGGCGTCGCTCACCGGCCACAAGGTGATGACGGCCACCAGCGGGCCGGGGTTTTCCCTCAAGCAGGAAGCCCTGGGCTACGCCGTGATGGCCGAGATTCCCTGCGTGGTGGTCAATGTCCAGCGCGGCGGTCCATCCACCGGCAACCCCACCCACGTGGCCCAGGGCGACGTGATGCAGGCCCGCTGGGGGACCCACGGGGACCACGCCATCGTGGCCATGACGGCCTCCAACCACCAGGACGTGTTCGCCGTCACGGTGGAGGCCTTCAATATCGCCGAGACCTACCGCACCCCGGTGGTGCTCCTCTTCGACGAGGTGGTGGGCCACATGCGTGAAAAGCTGGTGATCCCCGCCCCGGGAGAGATCCCGCTGGTGGAGCGCCTGCACACGTCGGTGCCCGGCGGGGTGGACTACCACCCCTACCTGCCCCGGGAGGACGGACGCCTGCCCATGAGCGACTTCGGCGGGGTGCACCGCTACAACGTCACCGGCCTGTTCCACGACATGTGGGGTTTTCCCTCGGACAACCCGGGGGTGGTCCACGGGCTGCTGCGCCACCTGGTGGACAAGATCGAAAACAACACCTACCAGATGGCCCGCTACAAGGAGTTCTGCCTGGAGGACGCCGACACCGTGCTGGTCTCCTATGGCAGCTCGGCCCGCTCGGCGCTGCACGTGGTGCGCAACCGCCGGGCCCGCGGCGAGCGCCTGGGGCTGCTGGAACTGCAGACCCTGTGGCCCTTTCCGGCCGCCATCGTGCGCGAAAAATGCGCCCGGGCCCGTTCGGTGGTGGTGGTGGAGATGAACACCGGCCAGATCATGCGGGAGGTCAAGGCCGCCGTCAGCGATCCTGAACGGGTCTTTCTGGCCAACCGCATCGACGGCACGCTGATCACGCCCACCGACATTCGCAACATCCTGCGCCTCATCCAGGGGAGAGGAGTCTGATCCATGGCTGTCAAAGATTTCATCCGCGAACGGTTCTTTCCGCACATCTGGTGCGCCGGCTGCGGCCACGGCATCGTGCTCAACAGCCTGCTGCGGGCCGTGGAATCACTGGGCATGAGCAAGAACGAGATCGTCATGGTCTCGGGGATCGGCTGTTCGAGCCGCATCTCGGGATACCTGGACTTTCACACCCTGCACACTATCCACGGCCGGGCCCTGGCCTTCGCCACGGGGGTCAAGCTGAGCCGGCCGGAGTTGAACCTCATCGTGCCCATGGGCGACGGGGACGCCCTGGCCATCGGCGGCAACCACTTCATCCACGCGGCCCGGCGCAATATCGACATCACCGCCATCGTGATGAACAACCGCATCTACGGGATGACCGGGGGACAGTTCTCCCCCCTTTCCGGGTGCGGCATCATGGCCACCACGGCCCCCTACGCCACCGTGGACCAGGGCTTCGACGTAGTGGAGCTGTCCCGGGCCGCCGGGGCCACCTTCGTGGCCCGCTCCACCACCTACCACGTCCAGCAGCTCACCAAGCTGCTGCGCGAGGCCATTCTGCACGAGGGCTTCTCGGTGGTGGAGGTCCTGACCCAGTGCCCCACCTACTTTGGCCGGCGCAACAAGCAGGGCGGGGCCGTGGAGATGATGAACTGGTTCAAGGACCACACCACCCCGGTGGGCTCCAAGGCCAAGGCGGAAAACCCGGACCTGATCGAACGCGGCATCTTCGTCCAGAAGGACCTGCCGGAATACTGCAAGGCCTACGACCAGGTCATCGAGCGGGCCCAGAAAGGAAAATAGCCATGGAAAGATGCAGAATCGTATTTTCCGGCTCCGGCGGCCAGGGGGTGATCACGGCGGCCATCCTGCTGGCCGAGGCGGCGGTGATCGAAGAGGGGCTCAATGCGGTCCAGACCCAGGTCTACGGCGCGGCGGCCCGGGGCGGGGCCACGCGTTCGGACGTCATCGTGGCCGAAGAGGAGATCTTCTTTCCCAAGGTCCTCCAGCCCAACGTGCTCGTTTGCCTGACCCAGGAAGCCTACAACAAGTTCTACCCCATCATTCGCCCCGGCGGGATGCTGATCACCGATCCGCGCTACGTGAAGATCGAAACCAAGGTCGACGCCCGCCAGCGCGAGTTGGAGATGTTCCGTGCCGTGATGGACCGCATCGGCAAGCCCATCGTCTTCAACATCTGCATGCTCGGCGCCGTGATCCGCCTCACCGGACTGATACGCCCCGAATCGGTCATGAAGATGCTCGAACGGCGCCTGCCGCCGGCCTTCATGGACATGAACCGCCAGGCCCTGCAGATTGGCATCGAGCTGGCCGAGGCGGCCTGACGGCCCGGCCTTGCCCCCCTTCCAGGACGCCCCTGCGCCCCCCGGCGAAGGGGCGTCGCCGGTTTCGGCTCCCGGAACCGGCGGCGCCGCGGGCATCTACGTCCACCTCCCCTTTTGCCGGCGCAAGTGCCCCTACTGCGATTTTTATTCGGTGACGGGCGACGAGGCGCGCCGGCGGCGATTTCTGGCGGCCCTGGCCCGGGAATCGCGGCTGCGGGCCGACCCGGGTCTGGCCCCGGACACCCTCTACTTCGGGGGGGGCACCCCCTCGCTCTTCGGCGCGGAGCAGATCGCGGCGCTGGTGGCGCGCGTCGCAACGGATTTCGGGCTGGCCGCCGGGGCCGAGATCACCCTGGAAGCCAACCCCGGCACCTTGGGGCGCGGCGCCCTGGAAGGATACCGCCGGGCCGGGGTCAACCGGATCAACCTGGGGGTCCAGTCCCTGGACGACCGGCATCTGGCCTTTCTGGGCCGGCTCCACGACGCCGCCCGGGCCCGCCGCGCGGTGGCCCTGGCCCGCGGGGCCGGATTCGAGGACATCGGCCTGGATCTGATCTACGGACTTCCCGGCCAGGACCCGGCCGCCTGGCGCGCCGAACTGGCCGCGGCCCTGGCCCTGGAGCCCACCCATCTGTCCTGCTACATGCTCACCTATGCCCCGGGCACCGCGCTGACCGCCCGGCGCGACCGGGGCGCCTTCCACCCCCTGGACGACCGGCGCATCGCGGTCCTCTTCGAGATCACGGCCGAAACCCTGACCCGGGCCGGATTCCTCCACTACGAGATCGCCAACTTCGCCCGCGACGGCCGGCCACCGCGCTGGTCGCGCCACAACCGCAAGTACTGGAACGCAGTGCCCTATGTGGGTCTGGGCCCGTCGGCCCATTCCTTCGACGGAAGGCGGCGCAGTTGGAACGCGGCGGATCTGGACGGATACCTGGAGGCCCTGGCCGCAGGCCGTCGGCCACCGGGGGAAGAGGAAGTCCTGACCCGGGAAGAGCGCATGAGCGAAGTTCTCCTGCTGGGGCTGCGGCAGACCGCCGGGCTTGACCTGGCCCTTTTCGAGAGCCGCTTCGCGGTGGATTTCGGCCGCCTTTTCGGTCCCCTGCCGGCCCAGTTGACCGAGGCCGGCCTGGCCCGTCTGGAAGCGGGCCATCTGCGGCTCACCCGCCGGGGCCTGCTGGTGGCCGACGCCGTGGCCCTGCACCTGGCCCGGTGCTTCTGATACCCGAGAAGAGACTTTTCAGGGGCGGGCGGCCGCCGCCGAAAATCAAAAGCCACCCCGCCGGCTGTCCGTAATGCGGCGTAAGGCGGCACGTTTCAGGCAGAACTGGTCATCTTGGCTGCGTCGATCGCTGATACGGCCTTACACCAGGTTTAGGTCGAAAGGGTCTTGATCAGCACGCTCAGGTAGAAGCGCGCATGGCTGACGGGCGCCGCCATGTTGGCCCGGTGGTTGGCCAGGATCCCGCTCAGGCTGCTGTTGGTGATGATGATCGGATCGATTTCGATGGCGTGGTGGCACGACTCGATGGCGTGGTGGAGCACCTCCATGCCGCGGCGCGCCTCGATGGTGGCGTAGAAATCCTTCTCGATGGCGTGCAGGATCTCGTACAGAGCGGTGGCGACCCCCTTGGCATAAAAGAAATGGTCGTCCGCGGCGAAGAAGCTCACGGCGCTGCCGTCATCCTCCTTGGCCTTGACCAGGTTTTCGTCGCAACTGCCCAGCAGATCCTCGTAGGCCATGAGCAGCGGGATGAGGTTGTCGGTGCGGGTCCAGAAGCGGGCCCCCCCGCGCTTGAGCCGATCCCGGTAGATGGCCAGCTCCTTGAGTCCGTCCTTGTACTTGCCCTCCGGGGAGGGAAACCAGTAGCGGTCGGCGGAAACCATGAACCAGTTCATGGCGTTTTCCAGGTTCTTGTCGAACGACTCGGTGCTGCCGGCCCGGGAGATGCGCTCGGCCAGGATCACCGCCGTGCGCCGGGTCACCTCGAGGACCCCGAGCTGGTAGTTGTTGACGTTGTCGGTGAAATCCAGGATGTCGTTGGGCCGCCAGCCCCAGAAGCGCTCGTGCAGTTCGTGGTGCATGGGCCCGATGACCGCGTCCACGAAGGCCACCCCCTTGACCGACGGGGCCGGCTCCACTGCTCCGTGGCCGCCGGGGGCCGCGTGCCCGTCGGCCGCCGGCAGGGCGTGTCCCGGGGCTGCGGCGTGGGCCGAAGTGGCGGGGGAGGATTGAAGGGTGCCGCCGGCGCCGTGATCCGCCGTCCCGTGTGCCGCGGGCTCGGCCGCGCCCCGGGCCGGTGGCGCGGTTCCGGAGCCGGCAGCCTGCACGGCCGCCGCCGGAACTCCGGAATGTCCCGCGTCGGGGGCTTGATGGCCCGCCGAAGTCTGGGCGCCAGGGGCATGGGCCGCAGCCTCAGGGGCATCGCCGGCGGCATGGGCATCGGCGGAGGCCGCCGGGGCCCCGTGCGCCGGCGCGGCGGTGAGCTGGGCCACCGGCGGACCCGGATCCTGGCGGTGCGAAATCCAGCCGGCCACGGTGGCCGTGATCCACAGGGCCACGAGAACCAGGAGGATGACCACGGCCATCCGCTTGGTGACAAAGCGCTTGAAGTCCGCTGACGTTTCCGGCCCTTGATCCTGGCCATCGGGAATTCGGGAATCCATGATCGGAATCTTTCAGAGTGATGGGTTCAACAGCGTATCCGAAACGGCGCCGCTCATGCCGAGCGGCGCAGTTTTCGCACCTCGCCCACACGGATGGTGAGGTTCTGTCCGTCGAAGTATTCGGCCAGGGGGATGAGGTACTTGCGCGAAACCCCGGTCATGTCCTTGAACTGGGGAGTACTGATCTCGCCGCTGGCGCGCAGAAACTCCGTCAGCCGATCCCGCAGGGCCTCCACGGCCCGGCGGTCGAAGTACAGATCCTCCTTGACCTTGACCAGGTGCCCGGCGCTGACCAGCAGTTGCAGGACGTCCTTGGCCTGGGCCGGGGCCACCCCCTCCTGGCTGCACAGCTCCTTGAAATAGGGCGGCTGCAGACCGCCGTCGCGGTAGGCGGCCAGAAAGCGGGCCTGCAGCTGGCTCTGGTCGGCGGCCAGCGAGACGCGATGGTCGGCCAGGCGCACCGCGTCCTCCTCGATCACCAGGTCCTGGTCCTTGACCATCTGGTTGAGCACCAGGGTAAACAGCTTGGGGCTGGCCCCCCGGGGGAACTTGCTCTTGAGCTCCTCCTTGGGCATCCCGGCCTTGAGGGGGTTGACCCGGTGGTACTGGGCCAGGGCGGCGCGGCACTGGTGCTGGAGGGTCTCGAAGCTCTGGTGGTGGACGAAGGACTGGGGGTCGCGATCGATCATCAGGGCTTTGCGCCGGGACATGAGCTGGCCCAGGACGGTCTCCAGGGCCTTGTCGGTAAGGTTGGTCATCAGGCGCAGGTGGCCGAAGGTGACCCCCGTGAAGGCGGCGTCGGCCAGGCTCTGGGCCACCACGGCCTCCGGCACGCCACCGTCCAGGGCGTCCAGGGCCGCCATCACTTCCGGACGGCCCCGGCGGTGCTTGGGCGGAATGGGGTTGAGGACCCGGCCGCCGGCGATGGTACGCACCGGCGAGTAGCTGCGCAGAACATAGCGGTCGTCCTTGACCAGGGCCACGGGAGTGTCCAGGCGCAGCTGGGCCGCCGCCCGGGCCCCGGGCTCGACCTCGTCGCGGTCCAGCAGCACCAGGATCCCCAGCACCTCGCTGGTGCCGGTGTGAAAGCGCACCCGGGTGCGGTTCTTGAGAGCCTTTTTGTTGCTGGCCAGGCAGGTGAGCGAAACATCCACCATGTAGCTGGCGGCCAGGGCCCCGGGGGTCGAGATGACCTCGCCGCGTTCCACGGCGGCCTTTTCCAGCCCCTGGAGGTTGATGGCGGTGCGCTGGCCCACCAGGGCCTCTTCCACCGCGGCGTTGTGTACCTGGATCCCGCGCACCTTGCTGGTCAGCCCGGACGGGTAGAGCATCACGCCGTCGCCCACCCGGACCCGGCCGCTGCTCAGGGTGCCGGTGATCACCGTGCCGAACCCCTTCATGGTAAAGACCCGGTCCACCGGCAGGCGGAACAGGCCCGTGGGCTCGCGCGAGGGGACCTCGGCCGCCAGCCGGTCCAGGGTGGCCACGAAGGCCTCGATCCCCTGGCCGGTGACCGCCGACACGGGCACGATGGGAGCCCCGTCGAGGAAGGTGCCGCTCAGGTAGTCGCGCACGTCCTCCTGGGCCAGTTCGAGCATCTCGGCGTCCACCATGTCGATCTTGGTCAGGGCCACGAACCCGTGGCGCACCCCCAGCAGGGTGCAGATCTCCATGTGTTCGCGGGTCTGGGGCATGACCCCCTCGTCGGCGGCGATCACCAGGACCACGATGTCGATCCCCGTGGCCCCGGCCACCATGTTCTTGACGAATTTTTCGTGGCCGGGCACGTCCACGATGCCGATGCGCAGTCCGCTGGGCAGATCCAGGGCCGCAAAGCCCAGCTCGATAGTGATCCCGCGCAACTGCTCTTCCTTGAGCCGGTCGGTATTGACCCCCGTGAGGGCCTTGATCAGGGAGGTCTTGCCGTGATCGATGTGGCCGGCGGTGCCGAGAACGATCCGTTTCATCATGAGGATCTCGGCTCCCGGTCCCGGGCCTCTCGCTTACGGCGCCAGGCCTCGGTGATATAGGCCATGCCCACCAGGAAGACGGCCAGTCCGATGGCATAGGCGATGCCGGCGCGCGGGTAGAAGAAGCGCAGCAGCACCACGGCGAAAACGATGCCGAGCACGGCGCGGATGGCCAAAATCTGGTAGCGCGTCAAAATGTTGCCCCGGATGGTTGGGCCCGCGGGCGTGGCCGATCCGGCTGGATCGAAGGGCCGCGCGGACGGGTTGAGGGTTCAAAGGCGGCGCCCCAGGGGCGGCGCCGAAAACTGCCGGATTCTATAGTAGGCGGCCCGCCGGGTCAATACCAAGCCGCGCCTATCCCCTGCCGTGTCATCCCGAGAAGCGCCTGTCCCCTGCCGCGTCATCTTTAGAAGGGCCTATCCCCTGCCGCGTCATCCCGAGAAGCGCCTGTCCCCTGCCGTGTCATCCCGAGAAGCGCCAGCGACGAGGGAACCGCGCTTGCGAACGACAGCGGGCGGCCTCCGCGGAAAAGCAAAAGCCACCCCGCCCGCTGTCCGGAATACTTTGCAAGGGGGAATCTCCTGCTGCCTGGCACCACTTTCTGCCGTTCTTCCCAGGTGCGGATTCCTCGCTGG
This sequence comes from uncultured Desulfobacteraceae bacterium, assembly GCA_937982505.1. GTDB lineage: Bacteria > Desulfobacterota > Desulfobacteria > Desulfobacterales > UBA2174 > UBA2174. The sequence continues at coordinate 12,717 of CALJLV010000062.1, forward strand.
CTCCGGAATGACGCCGGAAGACAGAACCTCCCCCCTCTTGACGAAGCCATCCCCGGACATTGGCGAGACCACGGGCGCTGTTCGATTTGTCCTTGCCAGGGCCCGGGCATTCTGCTAAAGAGCCATGTTTACTTGTGGTGGGTGTAGCTCAGTTGGTAGAGCACCGGGTTGTGGCCCCGGGCGTCGTGGGTTCAAGTCCCATCACTCACCCCATCAAAAGCAAGACCACGGTCTTTGCGACCGTGGTCTTGCTTTTGGTTCGGATTCGGAATCCCCGGTGCCGGTGGATTCCTCCCGCCCTGCAAACGCGCCCGTAGCTCAGTTGGATAGAGCGCCGGACTTCGAATCCGTAGG
>CALJLV010000063.1 GCA_937982505.1 uncultured Desulfobacteraceae bacterium
TCAAACGGCCAGGAAAAGGGCCGCATTTCAAAAAATGCCAGGCATGCCGGCAGGATAAGAAGCCATGCAATGTGGCGATGGACGCGGCCCCCGTGGTTCCTGCGTCAAAGCCTGCCAAGGTGAACGGATCGGCGGTTCCGGAAGGTTTCATCCGGTATGCCAACTGGGGCGATCCGGGTCAGGAATTCATCACTGTCATCAAGAAGGCCATCGTCATTTCAGCCGGGGTCGTGAGGAAGCTTGGCGAACCGAATAGGGTCGACGTTTATTTCAACCACGACACCAGGCGGATTGGTATTCTCGCGAACAAGAACGGCGACGTCAATCAGTCGATGAAGATGAGCATAAAGCGTGGAACCGGAACGGTGAATTGCAGCAGGCTGATAAGCGAGAACCGCATCAAGCTGGCAAGGCGCGTGCCCGTCGAATGGCATGGTGAATTCGTCATGACAAAGGAAGGGGTGAAAACAGAATGAAGCTTCAGAAGAAACTCGATCTTCACTACCGGCGCGGCGGAACGGCGCATTCGTGCTCGGACTGCAACTATTTCAAGCCGGCGAACGGGATCTCCCTGAGTTCAGGAGGCAAGCCTGGCCCCGCGAAGCCAAGGTGCAAAATCATGGGCCTGAAGAATGGAAGGCTCTACGACATCAACCCGAACAGCATCTGCGATGCTTATGACAACAGCTTTCGGTTGAAGCGGCTGAGGGGATTCTGATGCGAGACGAGTTTGACAATTATGATGACGACAGCTGCATTCCGGTCTGGGCAACGCTGGCGATCGCCGCAACATGCTCATCCGTGATCGTTGGAATCGCCTACGTCATCGGAAGGGTTATCTGGAAGGTTCTGGCGAGATTCATTTAGGACAAAAAAAGGAGACGACCACATGGAACTGAGAGACGAAAGTTTCACCGGAATGACGGCTGAGGAAAGCATGCGGATGAGGAAGTATTATCGGGACGAGGCGGACAGGATGCTCGAAAAGTTCGATTTCGAAAACCGGGCGCGTCTCCGGTACGCCCTCCACATGCTCGACAAGATCTATGGGAGCATGTCTCCTGCGGAGCTCCTCGGGCTCTGCATGGCTGCATGGAAGGATGAACCGAAGGCTGAAAGAAAGGAGTGCTGCGCACTATGAGAGCTACGCAGAATATTCCCGGCTACCGCAAGGCCCGTGGCGATGAAACGAGGTGCAAGACGTGCAAGCACGGATTGCCGGAAATCAAGGGCGACAGCGACCGTTTCAGATTGTACTGCTCGTTTCACGACGGCCACATGAGCGTGGCGGCTACGCACACGTGCGATTACATCAACGCACGTGTGAAGACTGGGAAGAAGAATGGAAAGGAGAATAGAGAGAAATCATGACATCGAAACTCAAACCCGTAGCATTCGACATTGAAACCATCATCGACACATCCACCATCCCACTTTTGCCGCCCGTCCAGGCCGACGGCCGCATGAAGGAAGGCTCGGAGAAATGGAAGCAGGATGTCGACGCAAAGCGGAAGGCCCAGCTCGAAAAAATGCCGCTGGACCCGCGCCACAACCTGGTGGCCGTCCTCGGGTGGTGTGACGGCCAGGAATCGGGCCATCTGATGCTGAAGGACGAGGTCAGCGAGAAAGAATTCCTCGAACGATGCTGGAAGCACCTCGGCCAGTACAACTTTTTCATCAGCTTCAACGGCATCGACTTCGACCTCCCGTGCCTGAGGCTTCACTCGATCCGCCACGGGGTGGTGATGCCGACGCGGATCAGCTCCAGGCGGTACATGATCGAGAACCACCTCGACTGCTACCAGGTGCTGAGCGACTGGCAGCGCAAGCCCGGCAATATGGACTTCTATGCCCAGTATTTCGGGGTGGGCCGAGGCAAGGGCGCCATCGACGGCGGAAGTGTCCAGGAACTCTGGGACATGGGGGATCACGAGACCCTCGGCTCGTATTGCGAGGATGACGCGCGGCAAACCTGGGCGATCGGCCAGAAGCTGATGCCCTATTACATCTGACCCGGGAGGACGGAACCATGGACGCGATTTCGAAGCGGGCGCGGGACTGGCGGGAATTCAGCCATGCGGTTTTCAATCACATCGAGAAGTACACGGTGCCCCAGTACGGGGACGCCCCGGAGGACCAGGTGGAGCAGTGGTCGGTCGCTGACTGCGCGCTGGCCATCCGGAAATATGTCGCACGGATCCGCACGAATGTCAGGGACGGTCAGGACGAACTCGACTGTCTAAAGATCGCCCACTACGCGCAGCTGATGCGCGACAAACTGTCCAGGGAAAAATAGGAAAGGAGCATTCACCATGCCTGTCAAGGGCCTCGTTCCCGGCCTCCTGGAGATCGGGAAAATCAAGATCGGGCGGAAGGGAAAAACGGTCGAGTCCGCCGGCGGCAAGGAATTCCGACCGCCTGAAAAGCTCGATCACTTCATCATTACGACGAACGAGAAGATCGACGACGACTACGTGGTTGACCAGGCGCTCATGGACGCCCTGAAAAAGACGGGGCAGGCCATGCTCAACCAGGCCGGGGAGCTGATCGGGATCCCGATCCGGCTGCTCTACAACGAGACGGACCTCAATTTCCCGACACGGTATGCCAGCTACGTCTCCGGGCGGCTCTCCTGCACCGGCGACGGCGAAAGGGCCAGGACGGCTGACGGCAGGGATGTCCCATGCCCCTGCGAGCGCCTGGACCCTCATTACGCTGGAAAGGACAAGTGCAAAATCAACGGCGTCCTGACCTGCGTCATCGACGGCATGGACATGTTCGGAGGATGCCACAAGTTCCGGACCACCAGCCGGAACACATGCCAGTCGATCATCGGCAGCCTCGAGCTGCTTCGGGTGGCCACCGGCGGCGCCGTGTCGTTCCTGCCGCTCAGCCTGGTGGTGCAGCCGAAAAGCACGACGACACAATCCGGCCAGCGCGTGACCGTCTATGTCGTCTCTGTGGTCTACCGCGGGAGCCTGGAGCACCTGCAGCAGACCGCAATCGAAACCGCCAAGAGCCGGCATCAGTACCTGATCACCATGCGGGAGATCGATACCGCGGAATCCGCCTGGGGATCGGATGATTCGGAAGTTATCGAGGAATTCTACCCGGAAGCCGTCAAGCAGCCGGCTGAACCGGCAAAGACCGTCGAAGAACCTGCCAAATCGGCAATGGCCGTTGAAAAGCCGGTCGAACCTGAACCCATCAAGGAGGTGTCGAAGGATGATACAGCAGACGAAATTCAGTGTGCTCCCGTACCCGCCGTTGATGAAGATGGCGATCAAAAGAAAGAAGAGCCGGCTCCGGAAGCTGATGCTGGACCTGGAAATGAAGCTCCGGAAGCATCAACTCAGAAAAGCCCTGGCAAAAAAGCCAAGGCCAAACCGGCGGCGGAACCCGAACCCGGAGATGCCGCAGCCAAGCCTGACACCCATGGAACGCCTGCCGCCGATCCTGGTTGTGCACCCGGTGCTCCTTTTGGCGGAAAACAACCTGAGATCATTCAGGCATACAAAGAACTGATCCGCTGGGACCGGGAGCAGTGGAAAGTCGCGCTGTCGTCCATCGGGCTCAGCATGCCGGATGTCGAGATCGACAACATCTGCAAGAGCCAGAAGTGGGCCGACGTCTCGGTATGGCTCGGCGTGCTGTCCAGGTTCAAGCCGGACGACATCTCTACGGAGGATGTCCAGGCCGTGGTTTCCAACACGCTGAAGAGCGTCATCAAGCCAGGACGCGGCAAGGCCATCTGGGAAGAGGCCCTTGCCAAGTACAACGTCACGTCTGCGCGGTTCATCACGGAGGCTCAGGTCGATGATTTTTTGAAACTCATCGAAGGAGACATTCCGTTTTAGTGGATCCGTGGCCCCGGGAGTTCATCCCGGTGATCGCACGGCACGGCGAGGACACGGTGTTCTCGGCAGGGCTCGATGCGCTTGGATTCCCCGGGACCTGGGCCACGGACCGTCATGAATTTTACGCAATCAAACGACACATCGAAAAGAAAGGGACCCAATAGAATGGAAACTCAATCGATCGCCTTCGACCAGATGCCCGATTTCGAGGAGGAATACAGCCAGGACGATGTCCAGGACGCAAGCTCCGGCGGACAATTGCCGCCAGGGAAGTACCGCTGCGTTGTGGCCGACATTCAGGGGCGCCTGCTCAACCACATGACTCCGCCATGCCTTGGGCTCAACCTGACGCTCAAAATCACACGGGTGGTCACCGTCGGCGGGGTGCCGGCGTCGGCCGAACTCAACGAGCAGCTCCTCGGGCGGAAAATCTTCGACGACATCGCCATGCCGAAGGCCGGCGAAAAGGACTGGGTCCGGAACCGCCGGATCAACATCGCCGCTTCGTTCGGGCTCATTCCGGAGTCCGGCGGCCGGGTCACCAAGCAGATGTGGTTTTCCCTGATCGGACAGGAGGTCCTCATCAACCTGGAGGAAGGCAAGAAGCGGGACAAGGAAACCGGGAAACTGATTCCCAGCGGCTACATGAACGTAAAAATGTTCGGCGGCTACGAGCCGGTATCCGGCGGCAACGGCGCTGGCTACGCCGAACCGCAGATAAGCGCGGACGACATATAGTGTTGCGGTGCAATAATCATGGAGACGTAGAAATGGAAGAAATGCAAAACAAAGAGAACGTATGGTCCTATTTGGATTACCATCAATACAAAAAATACAGAATTAATTCATCATTAAGAATAGCTATGAGGGATGCGCTTCGTTCTACTGTAAAGTGTCAGAGAAAATGGGAAGCCCTTGTTGGTTATACGGTTGATGAACTTAAATGTCATCTTGAAAAGCGGTTCAAGCCTGGCATGACGTGGGAGAATTTTGGAAAATGGCATATTGATCACATTATTCCTGTGTTTGCGTTTAACTATGAGAAAGTAGAACATGAAGACTTTAGAAGATGCTGGGCCTTGAAAAATTTGCAACCTTTATGGGCGAGAGAAAATCTTGTCAAAGGGACAAAAATGTCCCGACATTTTCAACCCATGCTTATGCTTGATTGGTGAATCTGTAAATAATTCAGTACGATATCTAAAAAAATGTAATCATTTAAATATGGACCTCAAATCCTGCACCATCCGAAAGATCATGTTCCCGAAAATCGCCGACGACAGCGGCGCGCCGGTCTTCACCATCGCCGAGTTCTGGCACCCGGATGCAACTACGACGTTCACGGGGAAGGGTTCGATCGTCAACCCGCGCGAGGGCCTCACCGTCACGCTGACGAACGGCACATGGAAGAAACACACCTTCAGGGGCAAGACCACACAGCAGTTCGACTTCGAGTTCGGCAAGGTCGAAGCCCCGACGGATGTTGCAGGAATCTACCGCTACCTTGTCAAGCATGCGCGATTCGTCGGCCCGGGGATCGGGCAGCGCCTGGTGGACAAGTACGGAGAAAAAACGCTCGACGAACTGAAAAACAACCCGACCCGGGTCGCGTTCGAAATCAAGGGCCTGACCCGGGAACGGGCCATCACGATTGCGGATGAGCTGAAGCAGAACGAGGAGAATGAGCGGGCCATGGTGGAGCTTGAGGGTCTGCTCGGGGATGTCGCGGGTCTTCCGAAAAGCCTGATCCCCGCGGTGATTCGGGAATACGGACCGGCGGCTGCCGATGCGATCCGCGAGAACCCGTACAGGCTGACCGGCTTCTCCGGGGTTGGGTTTACCCTGGCCGACCGCGTGGCCATAGACAAACTCGAAATCGCCAGGGATTCCATGTACCGGAAGCAGGCCGCCGTCCGGCATGTCATGGGCGAAATCATGCAATCCGGCCATGTATGGGCCGCGCGCGCGCAGGTGGTCGAGGATTGCATCGGGCTGATCGGCTTCAACGTCGAGGATGCCATCGCCATGATGATTGAGGCGTCATCCCTTGCGGAGCGTGGTGAGCATGTTACAACCATCGGCGCAGCAGGCCATGAGCGCAAGATCGCGAGCGTGGTTCGCGCGCTTCTGGCCGGCACGACCGCGGAGTATGTTACCTGCCTCGAATGCTTCGGGGCCGGGTGCGACGCCTGCGGCGGGCTTGGGAAGGTGGATGCCGCGGCGGTTGAAATCGAGGAGGTGATCTGAATTGGAATTTGAATGGACCGATGAGCAGCTTTCCGCAATTTCCCTGCTCGACCGGAACGACATTGCAATTCTCTGCGGAGCGCCTGGCACCGGGAAAACCACGGTGCTTCGCGAAATCCTCAAACGCCTGGATGAGCGCGGCCTGTCCTACCACCTCGCCGCGCCGACCGGTAAGGCAGCCAAGCGGATGAGCGAGGCGACCGGCAGCCAGGCGACCACGATTCACAAGATGCTCGAACCGTGGATGGCCGGCCGGGATTTTCAGTTCCGCAGAAACGAGGACAACCCGCTGCAATGCGACGTGGTCGTCCTGGACGAGGCCAGCATGGTTACCAATCGCCTGATGGCCGACATCCTGCGAGCCATCGTACCGGGTGAAAAAATCCACCGGTACAACCGCATGCGCGGGCAGAAGCTTCTGATCGTCGGGGACAATTACCAACTCCCAAGCGTGGGACCCGGCGCGGTGCTTCGGGATTTCATCGCATCCGGCGCCATCCCGGTCGTGGAGCTGACCAAGATCCAGCGGAACTCCGGGGACATCGTCCGGGCCTGCCACCAGATCAAGGACGGCATCGTCTACGAGCCGAGCGAGAAGCTCGACATCGATGCCGGCGCGAATCTCCGGCACCTCGAGGTGGGCTCCCAGGACGCGATCCTCGGCACTATCGACACTGTTATTTCGAAATTCCAGTCCGAAGGCTACGATCCCGTCTGGGATGTCCAGGTGCTGTCGCCGGTCAACGAACGGAGCCCGCTCAGCTGCGCCGGACTGAACGAACGCCTTCAGGCGAACCTGAACACGGAACCACAGGTTGGAGACTGCCCGTTCAAGCGTGGTGACAAGGTGCTCTACACCAAGAACGAGGATGCCGAGACCACGGACCACAAGCCCACCTTCCTAATCAACGGCGACATGGGTACGGTGATCGACGTTCCGGAGGCCGGCAGCAGGATGGTGGTACGGTTCTATTCTCCGGATCGGGACGTGAGCCTCCAGAAAAACACCCGGAACCTCATTTTGGCCTATGCCTGCACCGTCCACCGGTTCCAGGGGTCCGAGGCGCCGGTGGTGATCATCCCGGTCCATCCGTCGATTTCGTTCCTGATGGACCGGCCATGGATCTACACGGCGATCAGCCGCGCGGCAAAAGCATGCGTGACGATCGGCGAGTTTTCGGTGATCCGCCGGGCCATCGGCCGGACCGTGAGCTATGACCGGAAAACCTACCTTAGGGAGGACCTGGCCGCATGCAGATCGTGATCGACACCCGCGAGCAGCGGCCATATCAGTTTCCCGAAACCGTCAAGACCATCTCAAAGACCCTCGAAACCGGCGATTATTCCCTGCTCGGTTTCGAGGGGCGCATCTGCATCGAGCGCAAATCCCTCCCCGACCTGTTCGGCTCCTTCGGAAAAGGCCGCGCCAGGTTCGAACGGGAATTCCAACGCATGTCCGAATTCCAATACGCCTGCCTCATGATCGAGTGCGGCTTCCTGGACGTGTTCTGCGCGCCTCCGAAATTCGCCAGGGTTCATCCGAAGAGCGTTTTCCGGTCAGTCTATGCCTGGTCCATCCGCTACGGCATTCATGTCTGCTGGGCCACAAACCGTGAATACGCGCAGAAAATCACCTACATCATGCTCGAAAGATGGTGGAAAGAATATGGCAATGCCGAAGTTTCCAAAGTTTCCAAATGACTTGATCGGGATCACCACGGAGCAGGTGGAGCTTTTCCTGTCTGTTTTCCGGGGGCGCCGGGATCTGGTCGCGAAGTTGTGGAAATCCGAGAAAAGCGGAAAGACAGGGTATCAGCCGATCTGCTTCAACGAGTGGAAGGACGACCTTTGCCGGAAACCATGCAGGACATGTCTGAATGCGAAATACCGGCAACTCGATGACCCGTGCATCCGTCAGCATCTGGCCGGCATCACGACCCTGGGAAATTATCCCCTCCTGGAGGACAACACCTGCTGGTTCATCGCCGGTGATTTCGACAACCATGACGGCGCCAGGGATCCATTGACCGACATCCGGAATTTTTACGAAACATGCGCCGTGAACGACATCACGGCCTACGTCTTCGCATCAAAATCCGGGAAGGGATATCACGTCTACTGGTTTTTCTCCAAGCCGATCGAGGCATGGAAGGCCAGGGCGCTTTACCACGCCATGCTCATCGAGGCCGGAATCCTGGACGAGGACCACCAGCTCGACAACTCCTTCGACCGGATCTTCCCAAACCAGGACCACCTTTCCGGGAAGGGCCTCGGGAACTTGATCGCCTTCCCGTTCCTCGACATCCAGCACAATTCCGGAAAATCCCTGATGCTCGACCCGGAAGCCGCGTTCGAAAAACCATTCACCGACCAATGGGCGCAGCTCCGCGGCATCGAGCGGATCGAGGAGAGTTTCGTCGACAGCCTGGTCACCGCATGGAAGCTGAAGCCGTCAAAACCGATGAGAAAAAATACGTCGATAACGTCGATATCGAAAAAATCTATGGGCAGGAAGCCCGCCGCAAGCGCAGGCGCCGCAGGCGATTCCGAAATGGAAAGCCTGATCGACCGGGCGCTTGCCGGGGACATCAAAAAAGGGGAACGGGATGAAACGATTTTCAAGATTGCTTGCCGGCTTCGCGGGAAAGGCCTTTCGAAACGCGAAGCGGAATTTTTCTGCTGTAGCCTGGTGGATCGATGCTGCGAGCAGGCTTCTGATGATCCGTACACGCATGCCGATGCCGTGGCCAAGGTGGACAGCGCCTGGCGGTACGAGCCGAACGAGGATGCCGAGGATGAGGACACCGGCGCGGACCCCAGTCTTCCTACCATATGCGCGCAGAAGTACCAGCTCCCCACCGTCGTTCGGCAGGCGTGGGAGGCCCTGATAGCGAAGAACGACCCTCCGGTGTTGTTCAAGGTGGGAGACAAGGTTGTGAGCGTCCAGGAAACCGATTGCAGAAACCAGCCTGCCGTCATCCACATGGATGTGAAGCGGATACGCCTCTGCCTGTCCAACGTCGCGAACTGGGATAAGGTTGTCAAGAAGATCGTGTCCCCGGACCGGCCGCCGCTTGATGTCTGCGAGTCCATCCTGGTGGACCCTGAGAATCCATTGCCTCAACTTGACCGGATTGTGACAGCGCCGTTCTTTGCCGGAGACGGCAGCCTTCACATGACGCATGGGTATTCCGCCGTATCAAGATGTTACTTGTCAACCGACATCGACGTTGGGACCATCCCCGCGGCGCCGTCGGAGACCGAGGTCGCCGAGGCCCGCGCCGTCGTCCTCGATACCATGGTGGACTTCCCGTTCACCGGGGACGCCGACCGGTCGCATGCCATTTCCCTGATGCTGCTGCCGTTCGTCCGGAAGATGGTTGACGGCCCCACGCCGATGCATCTTTTCGAGGCACCGATGCCCCGGACCGGGAAAAGCCTGCTTGTGGCCGTATGCCTTGCGCCATTTCTCGGTGACAGGCCGCAATCAATCGGTGAAGGGTACACCCAGGAGGAGCTTGAGAAAGTCCTCCTTGCGACGCTACAGGAGCTTCCAAGCTATGTTTTCTTCGATAACGTAGCCGAAAAGTTTGCCGGCGCGGCGATAGCCCGGGCGCTCACGGAACCATACTGGCGAGGGCGGATCCTCAGGAAATCGGAGATGGTCGGATTCCCGATTCACTGCGCATGGGCCATGACGGCAAACAACCCGCGAGCAAGCAGGGAGATCGCCGGGAGGACCATCCGGATCCGCATCGATGCCGGGTGCGCACAACCCGGGCGGCGCAGGACATCGGACTTTCAACATCCAGACATTATCCGGTACGTCCAGGACCGCAGGGTGGTGATCGTTCGGAGCTGCCTGATTTTGACCCAGAACTGGATTGCCAAAGGGAGACCATTGCCGGCGCATGACACTCCGTCGTTCGGGAGCTTCGAGAAATGGCGCGATGTCATGGGCGGTATCCTGGCCGTTAATGGGATTCCGGGCTTCCTGGGAAATATACGTGATCTGGATGGAGACGTCGATGAAGAGTCCATGGCAGATGAACGGTTTGTCACAGCCTGGTGGGAACGATTTGACGAGACGGCCGTCTCTGTTGGCGCATTACTGGATGAAGTTAATGCCAAGCTCGATGAACCCGTTATCGATGGATCTGGCAGTGATCAGAGTGCCAAAGTGAGAATTGGCTTTTATCTTAAAAAATTACATCAGCAGATTTTTGAAATTGAGGAGCCACAAAACCGCCGTACCACTGTTCGGGTTGAGAAGATTGGTCGCCGAGGTCATCCGCTTTGGAAATTAAAGCTGGTCAATATCATTATTTGCGACTGTTGAGAGCGATATTCGCACAAACTATCACAAAAAAAAATATGAATAAATTTAACAATATATGTATTGCTTGCGAGTCTGCGATAATTGCGACTGTTTTAGCAAGTTACAATCAAGAATATTATACACACATGCATGATGCACGCATGTATGCGTACACGCTTACGCGCACGTATAGAGCGAACAGGAAACACTCACTACCGTCGCAGAGTCGCAAGAATAATAAAATTAAATAGATAAGGGTTTTTAAAGTGTCACACAGCTATCGCAAATAACAACCTGAATAGAGAATAATAAACATAACACGCGCTGAATAGAGAATAAAAAACATAACCAAGGGTGAACAGATGCCAAGACCAGCAGTCGAATGGTTCGCTGAACAGATGGAAAAAAAGCTCAAACGAGACGATGAATCAAAAACTCCGTGGGAGACGCAGGCCGATTCCATGAAAAACTTCTACCGGGGTCTCGTTGACGAAGTCCTGGAGTTGCATGCCGCAATGTGCGCATGCATGGACGCCCCGACACCGGAAGCAGCTCATGCGGTGGTGATGGAGGCCGCCGACGTCGGAAACTTTGCCATGATGATTGCGGCCCTTCATAACCGCTCGATGATGGCGCTGAATCGTGGTAAAACCAAGGAAAGGGTATAACATGGATTTAAATGAGTTCTCAGGAAGGCTCGGCCGAATTGAGGAAAAATTGGAATCGTTATCAAGACTGACGGCATGCCTGGAATCCATTGCCGAAAAAATCCGGTACATGGACCAGGTGAGCAAGCAGCGCATCGGGACGCTGGAACAGGATATCAAAGTTCTGCAAAACGACATGGTCCTGATGAAACAAAAGTGCGCCGTCCAGATTTCGAAATGCCCCGTGGAAAAAGTGTCACGATTCGAATGGCTGATCTTCGGAACATGCATCACGACCATGGGAGCGTTGGCCGTGGCTCTTATTGTGGCCTACATGCAAATTCGGCAGGTGATGCCTGGGTGATCCGAGCTATAACAAAAGTTATGGGTCCTTCTGGTGGTCCAGAACCAAGCGGATCGGCAAGGAGATCGGAAGAGCACACGTCTGAACTCCAGTCACGTCAGTCAAT
>CALJLV010000064.1 GCA_937982505.1 uncultured Desulfobacteraceae bacterium
GCCGGACGCGGCCGCCGCCCAGAGGACAGGGGTGCGGTTGGCCGAACGCTTACGATATCTGGACATAGTTATTCGAATAACTGCCCCGATTCGAGGGGATTGAGACAAAGCCCTTTCGAATTTCCACATGCTTGGCGTTTGATCCGATTCGAATAACTGCCCCGATTCGAGGGGATTGAGACGCATAGCTCCGATCAAGACACGTGGAACATGCCGTGTGGATTCGAATAACTGCCCCGATTCGAGGGGATTGAGACTTTACCTATGGAAACCTGCGGGAACCTGATTTGCACGGTGGGGACCAGTCTGCTTTTCCCCAATCTGGAACACCTGGATCCAGAAACCCGGTTTCAGAAGCCGCTGCGGCCGGGGGATTTCCATGAAGCCGCCGATTACGCGACGGTTGCAGACCTGTTCACCGGATTTCCCCCGGAGCTTCGCCTGCTGGGTGCCGAGATCAACTCCATCGAGGCCATGGTCCGCAAGAAGTACTTGCCGGATGACCGATCCCGGTTGATTCTACTCGTGTCCGATACCGCCGACGGCAGGGCCATCGGGACCATCCTGCGGCGCTATTTCCTTCATCCGGACTGTCCCGTCGGCTTTTGCGACTGCATTGTGGAAAAGTTCCTTGCAAGGGTTGGGAAGACAGGTAAGAGGACAGCCCCCGTGGAAAAGGGGAACGCGCCGCCGTGCCATCAGTACGAACCAATCCGGCGGGCCGAAGAAAACCGGGCCGCTGTCGGCCCGCGGCCGAGAAGAGACCCCGCCGAACCTAGCGCTCGAGGCGCAAGATCAGGTCGCCGCCCTGGGCCTCGGGGCTCGAAGTGATTTCCAGGTCCAGGTAGCGGTTGATCTTGTACTCGGTGATGAATTTGCTCACCCCGTCGAAGATTCCCACCGCATAGCGCACCAGCAGGCGCGGATGCAGACGCTTGCCGATGGTCAACTGGGCGCCGTGCAGGCCGCTGTCGGTGTCCAGGCCCAGTTCGTCCAGACCGGCCACCAGGCCGATGTCCCGGGCGATGTCGTCGCCCTTCTTGACCCCCAGTCCGGCCAGAGCGTTGATGAGCATTTCGGCCTCGGTCTGGCTGGTCCCTTCGGAGAGGCGCCGGCCGGTGAGCAGGAGGCTCAGCGCGTCGCTTTCCGGCAGGGCCGGCGCGGCAAACACCTCGGTGCGCGGCGTGGCCAGGGTCCCCTCGATCTTCAGACCCGCCTGGTAGTTGCCCACGGTGCGGGTGGCGCGCACATCCAGGCCCGGGTCGGCCAGGGGCCCGTTGAAGGTCAGGCGGCCCTGGCTGATGCGCAGATCCTGGCCGTAGGCCACGTAGCGGCCCTTTCGCACCTCGACCTCGCCGAAAGCGGCCATGGGGGCGGTGTCGTCGCCGCGCAGGCGGATCTGGCCGCCCAGATCGGCGGAGAACCCCATCCCCTCCAGGCTGACTTTTTCGCCCAGGACGATTTCCACATCCGTGCGCACCCGGTAGGCCGGACCGGCCGCCGTTTCCCGGCCGGCGATGACCAGATCGGACGATTCGTTCACCGACCCCTCGGGCAGGGTCTTGATGCGGGCCTCCACCCGGGGCAGGATCACCCGGCCGCGGATTTCGGCGGTCTGGGCATCGGCCGTGACCCGCAGCGCCGGACTGGCATCCACCGTCAGTTCGCTGGTGCGCAGCAGCGGCAGGTCCTCGCCGTCCACGGCCAGCTCCAGGCGCCAGGCGGGCAGCCGGTCCAGCGCCCCGCGGCCGGTGATCTGCACTTGGCCGCCGGTGGCACCGGCCAGGCGGCCCTCCAGGCTGAGGCCCCGGTCGGCATCGAGATCCACCCGCAGGGCGCCCTGGTGATAGGCCGCACCGGTCTGGGGCAGATTGAGGGATAGTTCGGCCACCCGGATGCGGCCGGCCAGGTGGGGCCGGTCCAGGGTTCCGGCCAGATCCAGATCCACCTCGGCCCGGCCGGCCAGATCCGAGATCTGGGGCACCAGGACGTTGAGCCAGGCCATGTCGGCAATCCGCGCCCGAACCTGACCCGAGACGGGCTGATCCCCGTCCAGGCGCGCGGCGATTTCGCCTTCCAGGGCCAGCGCCCCGGACAGATCGGCCTGCAAACGGGCCGCCAGCCGCTGATCGCGCAGGCGGATGTCCACCCGGGTGTCCTGATAGGCCAGTTCCAGGGGGCCGTCGGCCACCCCGCGAACGATGAGGCGATGGTCCGGCAGATCCAGGGTGGCCCGGGCCTCGAGGGCCTCGCCGATCCGGGCCGTGGCGTCCAGGGTCGCCGTTCCCGGCAGAACCAGGTCCGGCGGCAGCAGGGGGCGCAGCAGGACCAGGGGCAGGGTCGCCGCCAGGGCGGCCTCGAGCGGTTCTCCGGGCGGCCGCCGGGCCGAGAGGCAGATCCGGGCTTCTCCGGATTCCCGCTGCGCGGCCCTCTGGCCGCCGGCCCCGGGGGGCCGGGGGGCGGGGACCAGACAGATGTCTTCCAGCGCCAGATCTTGCGCCGCGGCCCGGATCTGCGCCGGTTCGGCCAGGCGCCAGTCCCCGGCCGGGGTCTGGTTCAGCGTCAGGCCGGTCAAGCGGCCCTGCCAGCGGTTCCCCTCCAGGGCGCCCTGAAGATCCAGATCCAGGCGGCCCAGATCCGAGCGGGCCGCCAGGGTGAGCCGGTGGTCGGCCAGACGGCCGCGGATGGCGGCGCCGGCCGTGTCCACCCGGTGGCCCGCCAGCGCCAGCCCCGTCAACGAGGCCTCCACGGCCAGCCGGTTCGTATCGGCTTCGGCCTCCAGGTCGATGCGCTCCAGGGTCAGGGTTTCGACGGCCAATCGGCGCCCCTCGAGGCGGGCTTGCAGGTCCGGGGCCGCCAGGGTGCCGCCCAGACGGCCCTGGCCCCGCAGACGGCCGGCCGGATTCAGCCCCAGTTCCGGGGCCAGGGGGAGGCGGGAGAGATCCGGCAGGTCGAATCGAAACTGCAGATCGAAGGGCGGGGTCACCGCTCCGGCCACATGGACCTGACTGGCTCCCAGGGTCACATCGGCGGGTTCCAGGTGGACCCGTTGCCCCTCGATGCGGGCCTTGAGGGCTCCGGCCAGGGGTTGGCCGGCCACTTCGCCGCGCAGATTGTGCAGGGAGGCCGTGGCCCGGGGGACCCCTTCGTGCCAGGTGCCGCTGGAGGTCAGATCCAGCCCGATCCGTCCCGGCACCAGCGGCGCGATGCCCAGGGCTTCCAGGCGGCTCGGATCGGCCTGGTCCAGGGAGAGCCGGCCCTGCCAGCCGACGCCCCGGGCGTCCCACCGCAGATCGGCCTCGCCGGCCAGGCGGGCATCGAGAACCCGGCCGGCCAGATCACGGATTTGCAGGCTGTCCAGGTCGCCGGCGGCGGCCAGGCCCACGGTCTCGAAGGGGATTCCGGCCACCATCCCGGTCAGATCCGCCAGGCGGGTCTCGTGGGTCAGGTGCCCCCCGGCGTCGATCCGTCCCCGGGAACTCAGGCCGAACCCCACCCGGCCGGCCGCGGCAGGGTCCCAGTGGCCCGGATCCAGGTCCGCGGCGCGCACCTCGACGCGCCAGCCCAAATCGTCGCGCCAGTCGATTTCCCCCCGGGCCGCCAGGCGTCCGGCCAGCAGGTTCACGGCCAGATCGTGGATCTTGGCGTGGTGCTCGTCGCCGCCGGCATGGAGCGCCAGATCGGTGAGGGTGATCCCGGCGATTTCGGCCCGGCCCCGGGTCAGGCGGGTGTCGTGGGCCAGGCCCCCCCGGGGCGAGAGGCGGCCCCGGGTCTCGAGGCGGAAGCCGACCGGACCGGTGGCGGCCTCGAACCAAGGTCCCGGCACCAGTCGATCTCCGTCCAGGGTCGCCGTCCAGTCCACCCCATCGCGCCAGTCCACCTCGCCGCTGATCTCCAGGCGCCCCTCGAGCAAGGCGGCGGTCAGCCTTTCGATGCGCGCCGCGGTAAATCCGTGTTCCAGGGCCAGTTCCACGCTGGCATCCGGGGTGCCGCGGCCCAGCCACTCGAGCCGGCCGGTGGTGCGCAGCCATTCCATGCCCCCCGCGCTGGCCAGGGCCCAGGTCAGGTCGCCCTGGGCCAGGTTCAGCGCGCCGTCCAGGCGCAGGTCGAGATGGTGGGGCGCGGCGGTTTCCAGGGCGGCCCGGGCCTCCAGGCGCAGGGCCACCGGGGCTTCCAGGGACAGGGTCAGGCGGTTTACGACGATCCGGGAGCGCTCCAGCCTCAGGGCCGCGTCCAGGCGGGTCAGATGAACGGGGTCGGCGGCCGGATCGGTCCGCAGGCGAAGCTCCTCCAGGCGCAGGGCATCGACCCGGACCTCCAGGGGCAGGCGGGGGATCAGGGCCTCCATGCGCGGCGCGGCGGCGGTCTCGGCGGCCGGCGCGGGGGGAACCTGGACCTCGGTCCCCGCCGCTTCGATCCAGCGCAGGTGCAGCCGGCCCCGCAGCAGGGCGGGCCAGGCCAGGGACAGGCGGGCCTGCTCCACCCGGACCCGGGCGCCGGCCGGGTCCGCGTAGCGGATCTCCTCCAGGACAACCCCCTGCCAGAGGGTGCCCTGAATCCGATCCACCGTCAGATATGGCACCCGGGCCAAGGCCTTTGCCAGGGCCAGGCGGGTCCCCTCCGGAGTGCCGGCCACCCCGGCCAGCAGGCCCGCCACCAGCAGGGCGGCCAGGAGGGTTCCGGCCGCCAGCCAGCCCAGCACGCGGCCGTATCGGCGGTCTGGGCCCATCAGAAGTCGGCTCCGATGCCGATGTGCAGGCGCGGCGAGGCGCCGTCCGGATCCAGGGGCTGGGCAAGGTCCAGGCGCACCATGCCGATGGGCGAGCGCCAGCGCAAACCGATGCCGACCCCGGTCTTGAGGTCCATCTCGGTGCGGTGGTCATAGGCGTTGCCGCTGTCCACGAAAAGGGCGCCGAACCAGTCCTCGGCGTAGACCGGGTGCATGGCCTCGACGCTCACCGTGGTCAGGTAGCGGCCCCCGATGGTCTGGCCCCGGTCGTTCGCGGGGGCCAGGCTTTCGTAGCCGTAGCCGCGCACCGAGTTGTCCCCGCCGGCGAAAAAGCGCAGGGATTTGGGCAGGCGCGGGTACTGGTCGGCGGCGGTGGCCCCCAGCTCGGCCCGGGCCTGGAGGATGAAGCCCCGCCAGGGGCGTGAGGCCATGGCCCTCAGCTTGCCCTGAATCAGGGAGGTGGCGCTGAGCAGGGGCTCGGCCGCGCCCCGCAGAATCAGGTCCAGGGAATGGCCCCGGGTGGGAAAGAGGGGGTCGTCCAGCACGCGGCGTCCGAGCTTGAGGCCCCCCAGGAGAAAACCGTCGCCCTGGGCCGGTTCCCGGCCGTAGCGGGTCCGTTCGTAAAGATACTCGGTGAAGAGCGAGCGGGTCCAGCCGGCGCGCAGCTCGGTCCACTGGACGCCCAGGGTGCCGGACTGGCTGACGATGGCGTTGTTGTCCTCGCGATTGGCCCGGGCGTAGACATCCAGGCTGTCGGTCAACGGTCGTGCCAGGGGGATCGCATAAACGCTTTCCAGGGTCTGCTGGCGCTGGGCCGCGGCGATGCCGGCGTGCCACTTGTGGCCCCTGGCGCTGACGCGGCGGCGCTGCACCTCGGCCCGCACCCGCGGCCCGGTGTCGGTGCCGTACCCCAGGCGCAACTCGTAGCCGGTTCGCGGCCGAGGGGTCAGCAGCAGGTTGATGGGCACGGCGCCGCTGTCCCGGGCCTCCAGATCCGGGCGCACCCGCACGTCGGCGAAGTAGCCGCTGGCGCTCAGACTGGCGCCGATCTGGGCCAGCCGGTCGCTGGTGTAGGGGTCTCCGGGAGCGGCGGGCAGGAGTCGGTCGAAGAAGTCCGGATCCAGGATGTCCTGCTCGGCCTTGAGGGCGCCGAAGCGGTAGCGGGGACCGGACCCCATCTCCAGTTCGACGCGGGCGATGCCGGCGGCGGGGTCCACCCACAGGCGGCGCCGGGAAAAAGCGGCATCCAGATAGCCGCTGGAACGGGCCAGGTTGATGAGCCCGTCGCGGGTCTCGTCGTAGCGCCCCTGGTGGAGGGTCTGGCCGACTTCCAGGGGCAGGGCCTCCAGAAAGCGGCGTGCCCCGGGATCTTCCTGGAAGGGGCCCCGGATCTGGACATCGACCCGATCAAGGACCGTGGCCGGACCCGGATCGATGGTCAGGACCGGCTGGCGGCACTCGCCGTCCGGAATGATGCGCGTTTCGATGGCGGGGTTGAAATGACCGAGGGCCCGCAGGGCCGACGCGGCGCGATCGCGGGCCTGGCGCAGATAGGCGCGCAGGCGGACCCGCGGGGCGTCGCAGGCAAGGCGGATCTCGGGTATCATGGCCCGGACGTTGGCCTCCAGGGCCGGATGGTCGTGCAGCCCCTCGATGATCAGCCGGGCCGCGGGCGCCGGTTGATCCGCGGCGGCGGATGCCGGAGCGGTTCCGGCCGGCGGCGCCAGGAGCAGCCACAGCAGGATCCATGCCCGGATTTTCCTGAAGCCGAAGGTGTCTGTCAAACGCCGCATAAGTTCCCTGGTCCGCGGTTCGGCCCTCCCGTGGCCGGTCCGTGAGGGCAAGGGGCGGTTTGCATGCCCGTGCCGGGACCGACTCTATACGCATTGCCACAAGGATTCAAACCCTGAATCGCCCGGGGCGGGTGGCCCCCGTCGCCGCCGTCCCGTGCGCGGCGCGCCGGAAAGAGCGGGGGACCGCGGATTCAAGGGGCCGGCCCAGCGCTCCGTGCGCCTGAAAGGCTCTTGACAGGCCTTGAATTGCCGTCACAATGGTGCGGACATTCTGGAGTTCCGCGGGGGACGGGAAGGGCGCGGCCGGTTTTCACCCCGGGACGTCAACATCGATTCAGGGGGAAAGGGGATGAACGTGGAACCGCTCCCAGGGGAGGAAGCCCTGGCCTATCTGATGGCCCATGCGCCGGTGCTTTTTTTCAGGCTTTCGCCCGAGGGGCGCGTGATGGAGGCCAACGCCTACGCGCGGCACGTCGTCGGGGGCGAGCTGGCCGGCAAGGACTTCAGCGCGCTGCTGGTACACTTCACGAAGGGCCTCGAGGCGGCCGGCCTGGCCCCGGATCCGCCCCAGGGCCGGCTGCTCAATGTCCAGACCGCTTCCGGGCTTCCCCAGAGCTACTACTTTCACTTCCGGAAAACGGCCGGCGGCCTTCTGGCCTTCGGCCGCCTGGACCTCGATGAAATCGAGAAGATGCGCCGGGAGGTTCTGGCGCTCAACCAGGACCTGAACCTCGTGACCCGCCAGCTTCACCAGAAGAACGCCGGCCTCCAGCGCCTCAATCAGGAACTGCAGGCCGCCAATGAAAAGATCCTCCATCTGACCCGGACCGATCCGCTCACCGAGCTGGCCAACCGGCGCCATTTCGACGAACGCATCGCCGAGCTGGTCTCTTTGTCCCTGCGCCGGTCCCAGCCCCTGTCTTTGATCATGACCGACATCGACCGGTTCAAGACCGTCAACGACACCTTCGGCCACGAGGCCGGGGACCGGGTTCTGGCGGGCTATGCGCGCCTGATGACGCAGCACACCCGGGCCGAGGATCTGGTGGCCCGCTTCGGAGGCGAGGAATTCATCCTGCTGCTGCCCCTGACCGATCGGCACCAGGCCCACGCCCTGGCCGAACGCATCCGCGAGGCTCTGGCCGGGATGGATTTTCTCGCCAACGGGCATCGGGTCACGGCCAGCTTCGGGATCAGCCAGCTTCGGCCCGCTGAGGGCATCGCCGACTTTGTGCGGCGCGCCGACGCCGCGCTCTACGAGGCCAAGGCGGCGGGGCGCAACCGGACGGTGATCGCCCCCTGAGCCGAGTCCGGCGCGGCCCATGAAAGGGATGGGAAGATGCGCGTTCTGTCATCGACCGGGCCCAGAAACGGCTGGAAAACGCCGCCTACCACGCCGTCCCGGCCCCTTGCGGCGACCTCAACGATCTGACCCTCCGGTCCAGGCTCACCCCCCCGGGCGCATCTTCAAGGAATTCTGAGACGCCTCGCGATTGACAAGCCTCCGGAGGGCATCTAAAACAGGCGAGCCCGCCGCCTTCACCGGCCGCGCGGGCCCGACCCACCACGGTCCCCCCGCTTGCAGCGGATGGCGCTTCCCCCACGGCGCCCTTGGCGCGGGCCTCGGCCACGGGGCCCCATGACCCTTACGCGACGAAAGGAGAAGCAACGATGCAGATACCGCAGTTCACCGTCGGTCAGACCACCATCGGCCAGCTGGTGGATCTGGTGGCGGATCAATTCGGCGACAGTACCGCCCTAGTGTACCACAAGCTGGGGATCCACATGAATTACCGGCAATTTCGCGATCACTGCAACGCGGTGGCCAAGGGGTTCATGGCGCTGGGGGTGGAAAAGGGGGAAAAAGTCGCCATCTGGGCCAACAACGTACCCCAATGGGTGCTGACCCAGTTCGGCACCGGCAAGATGGGGGCCGTGATGGTGACGGTCAACACCAACTATCGCAGCTTCGAGTTGGAGTATCTGATGAAGCAGTCCGATGCCACCACCTTGCTGCTCATTGGCGGGGTGCGCTCGGAGGACGAATACCTGAAGGTCGTCGACGAGGTCTGCCCGGAACTCCGGCACAGCCGCCCCGGCCAGCTCGTGTGCGAGAAGCTGCCCAAGCTGAAAAACGTCGTTTTTCTCGGTGAGACGCGCCATCCGGGCATGTTCACCTGGGACGAGTTGCTGGCTCTGGGCGCCACGGTAGACGACACCGATTTAACAGCCCGCCAGGACAGCCTGGCGCCGGACGACGTGATCAACATGCAGTACACGTCGGGGACCACCGGATTTCCCAAGGGGGTGCAGCTGAGCCACACCAATCTCATCGGCAACGCCCGGAGCATGGCCGAATGCATGCGCCTGACCTGCCGGGACACCCTGTGCATCCCGGTGCCCTTTTTCCACTGCTTCGGCTGCGTCATCGGCACCCTGTGCTCCGTGGTCTCGGCCACGGCCATGGCCCCGGTGGTGGCCTTCAACCCGGTGGATGTCCTGGAAACCATCCAGGCCTCGCGCTGCACGGCCGTGCACGGGGTGCCCACCATGTTCATCGCCGAACTGGAGGAGATGAAAAACAGGGCTTATGACACCGCCAGTCTGCGCACCGGGGTGATGGCCGGCTCGCCGTGCCCCATCGAGGTGATGAAGCAGGTGGTCTCCACCATGGGGGCCGGGGAGATGACCATCGTCTACGGCCAGACCGAGGCCTCGCCGGGGGTGACCCAGACCCGCCCGGAAGATTCCCTGGAGCTGCGGGTCACCACCGTGGGCCGGGCCCTGCCCAACGTGGAAGTCACGATCGTGGATCCTTCCAGCGGCAGGGAGGTGCCCCCCGGGGTCCAGGGGGAGCTGTGCACCCGCGGCTACCATGTGATGAAGGGCTATTACAAAAACCCCCAGGCCACCGCCGAGGTCATCGACCCCGAGGGCTGGCTGCACACCGGGGATCTGGCCACCATGGACGAGAACGGCTACTGCAAGATCACCGGACGGATCAAGGACATGATCATCCGCGGCGGCGAGAATATCTATCCGCGCGAGATCGAGGAGTTTCTCTACACCCACCCCGACATCAAGGACGTCCAGGTGGTGGGGGTGCCCAGCCGCAAGTACGGCGAGGAGGTGGTGGCCTTCGTGCAGGTGAAAAACGGCCTGGCGCTGACCGGCGAGGCCCTGCGGGATTTCTGCCAAGACAAGATCGCCTTTCACAAGATTCCCGCCTTTTTTCTCTTCGTCGACCAGTACCCCACCACGGCCAGCGGCAAGATCCAAAAGTACAAGCTGCGCCAGGAGGCGATCCAACGGCTCGACCGGGAGGCCGATGCCCGCATCGAGACGGCCTGAAGGCGGTGGCGTTCGGTTGTATATGGAATCCTCTCGGACACGCGAGCGCGGGCGGCCGCGCCGATCGAGGCACGGCCCCGTTCGTCGCGGCGCCTTTGGGAGTTAAGGCGTAAGCCTTTTAAAAGATCATTCTCTTCGGCATGGCGTTAGGAAATGAAACCCTTACCGGCGAGCCATGCACATGCTGAACCGTGTGGGGCAGGAATCATGACCTACAACTTCGATCCGGACAAGTGGTATGCCCACGAACTGGCCGCGTTGAAATCCGGCCGCCGATCCGGCGACCTGTCGCAACGGGCATTTCAAGCCGCGGTCGAAAAGCTCGACCGGAGGCTCGAAGAGATGTGGCGGCGGCTGGACGGGACGTACCAAATAACCAATCGGATAGGTGCACCGAAATTCTGAATGAGTACCGCACATAGAGCCAGTTTCTGGACTATTTTTACACGAATATTTCCTGCATCGGAGGAAAGACGGATGGCTCTTGACAACGATCAGTCCGCCAACCCGTATTTCAAAACCAATGCCACAAGCGTTATAATGCCGCTGTCGCGCCTGGTCCCGAGGGAAGCGCCCGACCCGCAGCGGCTCAAAAACGCCCATCGCCGAATGGCGGCGGCCAGGCAGGGGTCGTTTGCAAAGCGCAAGCCCATCGGGGTGTGGGCACTGGGCGACGGGAAGTTCAAGAAGGAATGATTTGTGGCAAGAGATGAAAGGAGACCCGTATGACCGCTTTGCCTTGTATCCGACACCGATCCAGGCTTCGGCTGCTGATGTCGGCCGCCTGCGCCGCTGCCGTTTTGACCCTGGCCCACTGCGGCACGAACG
>CALJLV010000065.1 GCA_937982505.1 uncultured Desulfobacteraceae bacterium
CAAATGGCCCCATTAAGGTGACCATGGGTGGCTCCATTAGGGTGACCATTGACAAACCAGCCATCTGGCTGCGGTGCGTGCTGGCCGGGTGCATTATGCCGAAGGAGAACGTCTCGACAGAGAACATCCAGGACAAGCAGATTCCCTACTGCACGGCCATCAACATTCCGGTTTTCTACCTTCCCGGAGTCAGCCGGCAGGACCTGCGGGCCGTGGAAAGTTGCCCGGAGCCTCTGAAACCCTTGGCGGAGCTGCAATACCGCGGGGTGATCTGGTCCCAGATCAATGCCAGGGACTGGACCGTGCTGGCCTTCCTCAAGTCCGATCAAGGCGGGCTGGGCCTGGATGTGGCCCAGGACAACGAAGCCAAGAACGCCATGCAGTTGGCCGTCAATCGGATCTTGGACGAAGATGTGGATCTGCTCCAGGGCCGATACCTGGACAAGGACTATTTCAACCTGAAATCAGAGTTTCTGTTTAATTATAGCGTTACCGGGCGGCACTATACCAAAAACATCAACCGCGACCTTTGGAATCCGGCCTGTAAAGCTGCGGGCATCCGGATCAACCTTTACAACGCGACCCGGCATTCGTTTGCCAACCAACTGATAGCCGCCGGCACGGACCTGCTGGCCGTATCGCGGCGACTGGGGCATTCGAGTGTGCGGGTGACTGAGCAGAATTACCTGGCGGGAGGGTGAAATGGAGTCCGGTTCTATTTCAACTTCATTTCAAGTCATTTCAGCATAATTGATATTGATTTTATTGGAAATAATGGCGGAGAGGGTGGGATTCGAACCCACGATCCCGGTTTCAGCCAGGATACCGCTTTTCGAGAGCGGGGCCTTCAGCCACTCGGCCACCTCTCCGCATCTTTCCTGATCGGGACCCGACCATAACCGCTCTGGACCGGCCCTGTCAAGAGACAGGCTGCCGGATCACCGCAAGCCTTGCCGTGACGGATTCGATCCGCGATCCGGGCGGCGTGACCATCATCGTCCGGGGTCACGAACTGCGGCGGCGTCCTGCCCATGACGGGCCGTTGACTTCCCTAACCGCTTTCCATATAAGCCTAAATCGACGGACCGGACCTCTCCTCGCGCCTGCCATCGATGGCGCCACCCCTTTGCGAGGCCCCCATGCGCCGGCGTTTGACGCTCAACCCGCTCCTGCTGACCATCATCGCCATCCTTGCGGGGATGACGGCCTACCTGATCCATATCCCCTTCATCGAGGAGATCGAACTGCGCACCGTGGACCTGCGCTTTCGCACCCGGGGCCTGCTTTCCCCCCAGCCGAAGGTGGTCCTGGCGGTGGTGGACGAAAAGAGCATCAGCCAGGAGGGCAAGTGGGTCTGGCCCCGGGAAAAATTCACGCACCTGGTGAACCGGCTCTCCGCGGCCGGAGCCCGGGTGGTGGCCTTCGATATCGGCTTTTTGGAGGAAAGCGGCCGCGATCTGCTGAAAACGATCACCGAGATTCAGCAGGCCGTCCGTGACCTGGCGCCCCAAAGCCAGGCCCTGGACAGGTACCTGGCGGATCTCGGCCGCGAGGCCCACAGCGACCTGCAGCTGGCCCAGGCCGTCGCCGCCTCGCGTGCCCGCATCGTGCTGGGCTATTTCTTTCACATGGACCGGCGGGAGCTGCCCCATCTGACCGAAGCCGATCTCCAGGCCCGCCGCAATCGCGTGCGTCAGGGAGTTTACCCCATGGTGCGCTACGCCTCCGCGCAAGCTCAGCACCTGCCCCTCATCGAGGCCGTGGTGCCCCAAAGCAACGTCTCGCCCATCGCCGAAGCGGCTCCCCATGCGGGCTTTTTCAACATGTTCCCCGACCCGGACGGCGTAGTGCGCTGGATCCCAGCGGTGGTCAAATACGGCGACGCCCTCTACGCCCCGCTCTCCGTCATGGCCGCCAGCGCCTATACCGGCCATCCTTTGTCGGTGGCGGTGGAGGAATACGGCGTCGAATCGGTGCGCCTCGGCCCGTCACGACTTCCCACGGATGAACTGGGCCGCCTGCTGATCAACTACCGCGGACCGGCGCGAACCTTTCCCCACATTCCCATCACCGACATCCTCAACGACCGGGTCCCGCCCGAGGCCTTGGCGGACAAGATCGTGCTGGTGGGCGCCACGGCCGTGGGCATCTACGACCTGCGGGTCACCCCTTTCGGCAGCGTCTTTCCCGGGGTGGAAATCCATGCCAACGTCCTGGACAGCATCCTTTCCGGGGACTTCCTGCAGCAGCCGAGCTGGGCGGCCGTCTTCGATCTGGCCGCCATGCTCCTCATGGGCCTTGCCGTCTGGTGGGTCCACGGACGCACCGGAGTGGTGCTCAGCGCCATGACGGCCATCGGGCTCTTTGCCGCCCATATCGCCCTGTGCCAGCACCTCTTTGCCTCCCAGGGCTGGATCCTGGCCATGGTCTACCCCCTGCTGGTGCTGCTCTTGTCCTACGTCAGCATCACGGCCTTCAAGTACATCCTCGAATCGCGCCAGAAAAAATTCATCCGAGACGCCTTTTCCACCTATCTGGCCCCGTCGGTGGTCAAACAGCTCATCGAGGCCCCCGAGCGTCTCGTGCTGGGGGGCGAGGAGCGCCAAATCACGGCCTTCTTTTCCGATCTGCAAGGCTTCACGAGCATTTCCGAACGGCTCCAGGCCACCGAACTGGTGGAACTGCTCAACGAGTTTCTCACCGAGATGACCGATATCATCCTGGCCCACGAGGGAACGGTGGACAAGTTCGAGGGCGACGCCATCATCGCCTTCTTCGGCGCTCCCAACGACATGCCCGACCATGCGGCGGTGGCCTGCCGCGCCTGCATCCAGATGCAGCGGCGCCTGGCACAGCTGCGCGCCGCCTGGCAGGCCCGGGGCAAGCCGGAACTCAGGATGCGCATCGGGTTGAACAGCGGCACGGCGGTGGTGGGCAACATGGGCTCCAAGCAGCGCATGGACTATACGATGATGGGCGACAGCGTCAACACGGCCGCCCGCCTGGAAGGGGTCAACAAGGTCTACGGGACCTACACCCTGATCAGCGCTTCGACCTTCCAGGACGCCAAAGAACAGATCGTGGCCCGGGAACTGGACGCCATTAACGTGGTGGGCAAGAACGAACCGGTGGCGGTCTACGAACTGATCGGCGAAGCCGGCCAGGCCTCTCCGGCGGTGGTCCAACTGATCGAGGTCTACGCCAGTGGGCTGGAGGCCTACCGGCGGCGAGACTGGCAGGAGGCCCGGGAGTTTTTCAACCAGGCCCTGGCCCTGGCCCCCGAGGACCGGGCCAGCCGCGTGATGATCGAACGCTGCCGCCAGTACGAACAGATTCCGCCGCCGGAGGGCTGGAACGGCGCCTACAGCATGACCACCAAGTAGCGCGGGGTCAGCTGTAGATGAAGTTCAGGGGCAGGGGCGGGTACTTCCATACCCCCGGCTTGGGCAGCAGGTGCTGGGCGCTGACGCTGAGCCAGTTCAGGTCGGGCTTCACGTCGCGCAAACGCCCGTCTTCCGGGGGCCGGGCATGGTCGGTGTAGGCGTAGCTGACCTGAAAGATGCACAGGTTGGCCTTGCCGCGGTG
This sequence comes from uncultured Desulfobacteraceae bacterium, assembly GCA_937982505.1. Lineage (GTDB taxonomy): Bacteria > Desulfobacterota > Desulfobacteria > Desulfobacterales > UBA2174 > UBA2174. Next base: position 3,586 of record CALJLV010000065.1, read on the forward strand.
GACCAGCACGTAGTTCTTGCGGAAAGTGCGCGGCGCCATGGTGTGCATGGCGGCGATCTGCTCGATCTCGGCGTCGGAGAGCCGGAGCAGAACCGCCTTGGAGGTTCCGCGTTCGCTGATACGGATCAATGAGCGGGACTCGCTGCTGCCCACATAAACGGTGCTGATGCACGGCAGGCGCTTGAGATACTGGGCCGCCACGATGGCCGCCGTGCGCCGTCCGCCCACCATGATGGGCACTCCGTAGTATTCAAAAAACTTCTTTTGCAGATCCTCGGCGCATTTTTCGCCCTTCTCGTAAAGATCTTTGCTGATGTAGCGCAAACTGCGCGCCAGATCCTCGGCGGCCTCGGCGATGGGCCAGTCGATACGCACGTGGAAATGGCTCAGGATGTAGCGGTCGCGCACATGGGAGGCCGGATCGCGCTGGATGAGCAGGGCATAGTCCACCGGCAGCAGGGCCTGGATGAAGTCGTAGAAGCGGGCGTTGTCCAGGGATTTCTGATGGCGGTCGAAGGGCCCCTCCAGGCACAGGGGGCCGCCCTGGATCAGATTGGTCTTGGTGGTTTTGTTGACGTCGAAAAAGCGGATGTACTTCTTGTGCACCGCCGGGAGGCTGTCCTCGATGAAAATCACCAGAAAGGCGTTGTGGCATTCGTACTCCTGGCCCGGAATCCGCGCCCTGGGCTTGAGCTCGCGCTTTTCCACGAAGGGATACGGCAGGCTGCGATCGACAAACTGCTCGTAGGACTGCAGCAGGGCATGGGAGAGGATGAACTGATCCAGATCATCCCGCAACAGTTCGTAGTAGGACCGGCGCAGGCGGTTGGCCCGGCTCAGTTCTTCCCGAACACTCCAGTACGCCACGTGGTTTCCTCCTTGATGCATTGTCAAGGGATGGCGCCGCGCTCGACGACCGCCCCCTGGGTGTAGCATTCCGCTGAAAGCGGGTCAACTTATTGCAATGGCGGAAACTTTCAGGCCGGGGGGCAAGAGCCCCTCAGTCCTCTGCTGGCCTCTGGGAGACCTCATCCGTCGCACCGGCGGCCCGATCCGTCCCCATCCGCGCCAGCCGGCGCTGCCACCGGTCACGCCGGCGATAGGCCAGCAGCAGCCCCAGCCCGCACACCAGGGTCACGGCCCCGAAGATGACAAAATTGCCATCGGCCAGCGAATCGCCCTGAAGGCTGAGCAAAAAGGTTCCGGGCATGCGGCCGACGGCCGCCACGGGCAGCAGGACCCGCAGCGGCAGCCGGCTCAGGCCCAGAAACAGGCAGAGATAGTCTTTGGGAAACCCGGGCAGGACGAAGAGGGCCAGCGCCGCCAGGAGCCCCTTGTCCTGCATCAGCGCATCGAAGCGGGCCAGGTGATGGCCGGCCACCACACGGCGCACGAATCCACGGCCCAGAAGGCGGCCCAAGGCCAGATTGATCCAGGAGCCGATGGTCAGGCCGACGGTGCTGTAGGCGAACCCCGCCCCCGTGCCGAAAAGGAGGCCGCCCACAAAGCCGGTGGCCTCGCCGGGAACCGGCGCCAGGATCACCTGGGCGATCTGCAGCAGGATGAAGACCAGCGGTGCCCGGGTCCCTTGGTCCGCCACCCAGTGGGCCATCCGCTGGGGGCTGACCATCAGTGCGTAGCCGGCACTGCCCAGGCGGCTCAGGGAGTCGCGCCAGACCCAGGCCAAAAGGCCCCCCGCCCCTGCCAGAAGCAGGAGCAGGACCAGCGTCCGCCAAGGAATGTGGAAACGCCGCTGCGGGCCCGTCGCCGCAGGCCTCATGGCGCATCTACCCCTGGGGCGGCGGAGCTTGCCCGGATCGCTGCGTTCCGGCCGGCCCGGAGACCGGTTCCGGCTGGCCTATCCCAGCGCATCCACCGCCGGCAGACGCTTGCCTTCCAGAAGCTGCAGAAAGGCCCCGCCTCCAGTGGAGATGTAGGTGATGCGATCGGCCTCCCCGCTCTTGTGAAGCGCCACGTCCGTATCTCCGCCGCCTACGATGGTCAGGGCATGGGAGCCGGCCACGCTGTGCACCATGGCCATGGTCCCGCGGCTGAAGGCGTCCATCTCGAAAACGCCCATGGGACCGTTCCAGACCACGGTCTTGGCGTCGTAGAGCGCCTGGTTGAAGAGCAAGGCCGTGGCCGGCCCGATGTCCAGGGCCATCCATTCCGGCGGAATTTCCTGGATGGGCACGATCTTGATCTGGGCCTTGGGATCGAAGCGGTCGGCCACCACCGCGTCCACCGGCAGGTAGAATTTGACCCCCCGTTCCATGGCCTGGCGCATGATGTGCCCGGCGGTCTCCACCAGATCCGCCTCAACCATCGATCGGCCCAGGGGATAACCGCTGCTGCGCAGGAAGGTGTTGGCCATGGCCCCGCCGATGATGAACTTGTCCACGTGGCGCAGCATGTTCTCCAGGGCCGCGAGCTTGCTGGAGACCTTGGCCCCGCCCACGATGGCCACCAGGGGCCGCTGGGGGTCCTCCATGGCACGCCGGAAATAGTCCAGCTCGCGCTGGAGCAGGAACCCGGCGGCGCAGGCCGGCACATGGCGAGTGATGGCCACCACCGAGGCGTTCTTGCGGTGGCTCACGGCAAAGGCGTCGTTGATGTAGACATCGCAGAGGGTGGCCAGGGCGCGGGCGAAGTCGTCCTGGTTGTCGGTTTCGGCCTTGTGGAAGCGCAGGTTCTCCAGCAGGAGCACCTCCCCCGGAGCCATGGCGGCGACCATGGCCTCCACCTGGGCTCCAACACAGTCGGGGGCCATGGCCACCTCCTGCTGCAGCAGTCGCCCCAGCCGCCTGGCCACCTGCGCCAGACTCATTTCGGCCACCGCTTGGCCCTTGGGGCGCCCCAGGTGAGAGGCCACGATCACCCGCGCCCGCCGATCCAGCGCGTAGTTGATGCTGGGCAGCACGGCCCGGATGCGGGTATCATCGGTAATGTTCTGCTGCGCATCCAGGGGTACGTTGAAATCCACCCGGAACAGCACCCGTTTGCCTTCGAGGTCGATCTCCTTGATGGTCTTCATGAAACCCTCCTGCAGGGTTGATGATGAAAAGGCCACGCGCCCCGGGGGGCTGCGATCACTTGCCCCGCTGCCGGGCCCGCCGGTCGAGCTGTTTCTTGCGCGACCAGCGGCCCAGGAAGCCGACCATCCCGGCCGCCTCGGCGCGGCGCAGATGCTCCTGGCGCACCTGGTCGCCGTCCGGTCCGGCCATGGCCTGGCGCAGGCATTCGGTCTTGCAGAAGCAGACCATGCACGACTCGGGGGTGGCCCTCAGCCCGTCCGGTCCCATGGGAAAAACCGTATCCAGGCGGCCGAAGCAGTAGGGTCGGCTATCGGGTCTGGTCGCTTTCATCGAAAAGTTCCTCGGCCTCACTGGATAAACGGCGACGACTTGACGCCTCGGCCCTGGCAATCCCACGTCTGCCCCTTCACCCCTCCGCCATGGTGGCCTCGAACCGACGGTTCATGGCCGCGATCCGTCCCTGATCGGCGAAACTGTAATACCGATTGGCGCCCACCACCAGATGTTCGTGCACGGTGATGCCCACCGCCCGGCAGGCAAAGACCAGCCGGCGCGTCAGGGCCACATCGTCGGCCGAAGGGGCCGGATCCCCCGAGGGATGGTTGTGGGCGAAGATCAGGGCCGCCGCCCGCCGCTCCAGGGCCGCCTGGATCACCTCCCGGGGATAGACCGCACTGGCGGTCAGCGAGCCCTCGGAAAGGGTGGCGGTGTCCAGGACCCGGTTCTTGGCGTCCAGAAAGAGGGCCACGAAGCGCTCCCGGGCCAGATCCCGCAGGGTGTGGTAGAGAAAGTCGAACAGGGCCCGCGAGTCATTGAGCACCGGCCGGTCGATGAGCCGCTCGGAGAGGTAGCGGTCCGCCACCGCCTTGACCAGGCGCAGGGCAATGGCGTTGTGGGACCCGATGCCGGCCACCTGGGCCAGGGCCTCGGGCGGCGCCTCGAAAACGGCCGGCAACGACTTGAAATGGGCCATGGCGGCCTTGGCCGCCGGCTTGCAGTCCTTCTGAGGGGTGCCCAGGGTCAGGAGCAGCTCAATGATTTCATAGTCGTGAAAGCCCTCCAGACCGCCTTTGAGAAACCGCTCCCGCAGCCGGCGGCGATGGCCCCGGACGCTTTCCGGTGCCGTGGCGGCAGAGGCAGGGTCGCATGGGGTCTTCATGGCGGCCTCCTTTCGTCAATCGCCCGTCGCCAATCCCTTCTCGTGGAGCTCATCCTTCAAATCGCGGGTCATGAGCCGCTGTACCCCTTCCACCGGGGAGGTCGCCTCGTAAAGAATCCGGTAGATCTCCTCACAAATGGGCATTTCCACCCCCAACCGCCGGGACAGGTGATGGACCGAGGCGGCGGTCTTGACCCCTTCGGCCACCATGCGCATCTCGGCCAAAATGGCCTCCAGGCTGTTGCCCTGGCCCAGCTTGACGCCCACGGTATGATTGCGGCTCAAGGCCCCGGTGCAGGTCAGCACCAGGTCGCCCATCCCGGCCAGCCCGGCGAAGGTGAAGGGGTTGGCGCCCATGGCCAGGCCCAGGCGCCGGATCTCGGTCAACCCGCGGGTGATCAGGGCGGCCCGGGTGTTGAGCCCCAGTCCCAGGCCGTCCACCACACCGGCGGCGATGGCGATGACGTTCTTGACCGCCCCGCCCAGTTCGACACCGATCACGTCCTCGTTGGTATAGACCCGGAACCACGGCGCGGCGAAGACGCGCTGGACGTACTCGGCCACCTCCGACCGGCGGGCCGCAGCGGTGACCACGGTGGGCACGCGGCGCGCCACCTCCCGGGCGAAACTCGGCCCGGACAGAACCGCCAGCCGCTGGGGATCTCCCAGGGTTTGCGCCAGAATCCCGGTCATGGTGAGCTGGGTCTGGGTTTCGATTCCCTTGGAGGCCGACACCACGATGGTGGCGGCTCCAAGCCGGCCGCGGAGCTTCTCGGTGGTGGCGCGCATCACATGGGAGGGCACCACCAGGACCACCAGGTCTTTGCCGGCCACCACCGCCCCCAGGTCCGTATCAGGAACGATTCCCGCGCAAAGGGGACAGCCCGGCAGGTAGAGCCGGTTTTCCCGGTCGGCGCGGATCTGTTGGCAGACCTCGGGTTCGAAAGTCCAGAGGTGGACCCGGTAGCCCTTGTCCGCCAGCAGCTGGGCCAGGGCTGTACCCCAGCTCCCGGCCCCCACCACCGCGATGTGGGCCTGGTCGAAGGATCGACGCTCGGTCATGGAAGGACTCCCCTGCGTTCTGCGCGCGGTCACGACGCCGGCGCCTCGCCGGAGCCCGTGTCGCCGGCAGTGTCGCCGGCATCCATCGAAGCCTCGTCCACTTCGCTGGCCCCGTTTTCCTCGCGTTCCACCAGGCGCGCGGCCCCCGCGACCCGTTCGCCGGTTCCCAGGTCCATCAGCTTGACTCCCTGGGTGTTGCGGCTGATGAGGCTGACCCCTTCGATAGGAATCCGGATCAGCATTCCGGTATTGGTCATGAGCATCATGTCATCCTGGTCTTCCACCAGTACGATGGCCACCACCTGCCCGTTGCGGGCACTGGTCTTGATGGTGATCACGCCCTTGCCGCCGCGACCCTGAACCGGGTATTCGTCGATTGCGGTGCGCTTGCCGTATCCGTTCTCGGTGACCACGAAAAGGGTCTGACCATGGGTCAGGACCTCCATGCCCACGATGCGATCCCCGGCTTCCAGGCGCAGGCCCCGCACGCCGCGCGAGACGCGTCCCGCCGCACGCACATCGGCTTCGTGAAAGCGGATCGACTTGCCGTTGGCCGAGCCCAGAAAGACGTTGCAGGTCCCATCGGTGATGCGCGCGGCGATCAACTCGTCGCCCGGCACCAGGTCCAGGGCGATGATCCCGCCGGCGCGCGGCCGGCTGTAGGCCAGGATGTCGGTCTTTTTGACCAGCCCGTTGCGGGTGGCCATGATGATCTGCTTGCCCGGTTCGAAGGCGGCCACCGCCAGGACGGTGGCCAGCTTTTCACCCTCTCCCAGTTCGAGCAGGTTGACGATGTTCTTGCCCACACTGGTGCGCCCGGCCTGGGGGATCTCGTAGACCTTGCGCCAGTAGACCTTGCCCAGGTTGGTGAAAAAAAGGAAGGTGTGGTGGGTCGAGGCCACGAAGAGCAGGCGCACGAAGTCCTCTTCCTTGGTGGCCATCCCGGTCTTGCCTTTGCCGCCGCGACGCTGGCTTTGATAGAGGCTCAACGGGGTGCGCTTGATGTAGCCCGCCCTGGTGACCGTCACCACCATATCCTCTTCGGCGATCATGTCCTCGAGGGTGATCTCTTCGGCCGACGGTACGATCTGGGTGCGGCGCCGGTCGCCGAACTCGGCCTGCAGCTCGTCCAGCTCGGCCTTGATGATCTCCAGCACAAGCCGTTCGCTGGCCAGAATCGCCTTGAAGCGCTCGATATCCTTGAGCACGCTCTGGTATTCCTCGATGATCTTGTCCCGCTCCAGGCCGGTGAGCCGCTGCAGGCGCATTTCCAGAATGGCCTGGGCCTGGATGGCCGACAGCGTGAAGGCGGCCATCAGGCCATTCTTGGCCTCGGCCGGAGAGGCCGACCGGCGAATCAGGGCCACCACGGCGTCCAGGTTGTCCAGGGCGATCTTGAGTCCTTCCAGAACATGGGCGCGCTCCTCGGCTTTTTTCAGATCGAAGCGGGTGCGGCGCACGATCATCGTCTTGCGGTGGCGCACGAAGTGTTCCAGGATCTGCTTGAGATTCAACACTTCGGGGCGCCCGTCCACCACCGCCAGAAAGATGATCCCGAAGCTGCTTTCCAGGCGGGTGTGCTTGAAGAGCTGGTTGATGACCACCTGGGCGATCTGCTCGCGTTTGAGGGCGACGGCAATGCGCATCCCGTCGCGGTCCGACTCGTCGCGCACGTAGGCGATGCCCTCGATCTGCTTGTGCTTGACCAGCTCGGCGATCTTCTCGATGAGCTTGGCCTTGTTGACCTGGTAGGGGATCTCGGTGACCACGAGGGTTTCGCGGCCGGTCTTGGGGTCCTCCTCGACCTCGATGCGCGCTCGCTGGCGCAACACGCCGCGGCCGGTGCGGTAGGCTTCCAGGATCCCGTCGGTGCCGTAGATCAGCGCCGCGGTGGGAAAATCCGGCCCCGGAATATGGGTCATGAGCGCTTCGAGACCGATGTCCGGATCGTCGATGAGGGCCTTGAGCCCGGCAATGACCTCGGTGAGGTTGTGGGGCGGGATGTTGGTGGCCATGCCCACCGCGATTCCCGAAGAGCCGTTGACCAGCAGGGCCGGAAACTTGGCCGGCAAAACGGACGGCTCGGTGAGCGAGTCATCGTAGTTGGGGGTCCAGTCCACCGTGTCCTTTTCCAGGTCGGCCAGCATCTGATGCGCCAGTTTCTGCATGCGCACCTCGGTGTAGCGCATGGCCGCCGGGGGATCGCCATCGATGGAACCGAAGTTGCCCTGGCCGTCCACCAGCGGGTAGCGCATGGAAAAATCCTGGGCCATGCGTACGATGGTGTCGTAGACGGCGCTGTCGCCGTGGGGGTGGTACTTGCCGATCACATCGCCCACGATGCGCGCCGACTTCTTGTAGGGCTTGTTCCAGTCGTTCTTGAGTTCCTGCATGGCATAAAGCACCCGCCGGTGGACGGGCTTGAGCCCGTCGCGCACATCCGGCAGGGCGCGGCCGATGATCACGCTCATGGCGTAGTCCAGATAGGACTTGCGCATCTCGCGTTCGATGCTGATTTCGGGGATGGATTGCACTTCGGTCATCTTGTCACCTGAAGATCGGGGTCAGGGGCGAACCACGGCCGGTCCGGCGCCGGCGGAAAAAACGGCGGCACCGCCTTTTCCCGCCGGGGAAAGAGGGTGCCGCGGTGCAGGTGCGTCCAAAAACGGCAAGGCGTCGAAATGGATGGATCAGCGGCTGATCCAGGCGCCGGCCAGCAGCAGGAGCAGCACTTCGTAAATGAAGACCGCCGTGTAATCGGCGCCGGCCAGGGCGTAAACGATCCCGCCGCCGATGATCGCCGGCACACCGCAAAAGACGAGGATTCCCAATTTTCTGCTGATGCTCATCGACGTGGCTCCTCACACGAAGGCGGATCGACCCCGGACCGGGGGCCCCGCCGCGGTTGCAATTGGGGGGACATTAGCAATAACTATCTTGAAAGTAAAGACAAAAATTGTGCGGCACCCCGCCGCCGGCGGCCGATACCCCGTCTATCCGCGGGTTACGATCATGGCCATTCCCATGCCGCCGCCGATGCACATGGAAATCAGACCGGCGCCCAGACCGAGGCGCTGCATGTGGTGCATGGCGGTAACCATCTGGCGCGCCCCGGTGCAGCCGATGGGATGGCCCAGGCTGATCCCGGAACCCAGGGGGTTGGGCCGGTCCACGGCGATGTCCAGTTCGCGCATGCACCCGATGGCCTGGGCGGCGAAGGCCTCATTGAGCTCGATGAGATCGATGTCCCCCAGCCCCATGCCGGTCTGGGCCAAAACCCGGCGCACCGCCGGCACCGGCCCGAGCCCCATGTAGGCCGGATCCAGCCCGCCGGAGGCAAAGGCACGGATCTTCACGATGGGCGTCAACCCCATCTCCCGGGCCTTGTCGGCGCTCATCAGCAGCACCGCGGCGGCGGCATCGTTGATCCCCGAGGCGTTGCCGGCGGTGACGGTGCCGTCCTGGCGAAAGGCCGGCTTCAGGCGCGCCATCTTTTCCAGGCTGGTGTCCATGGGCCGCTCGTCGGTGTCCACCACGGTGTCGCCCTTGCGGGTGCGGATGAGCACCGGCACGATTTCCTGGGCGAAAAGTCCCTCGGTGATGGCCTTGCGGGCCCGCTGATGGCTCATCACCCCCAGTTCGTCCTGCTCCTGGCGGCTGATCTCGTAGAGGCGGGCGATGTTTTCGGCGGTCTGGCCCATGTGATAGCCGTAAAAGATCTCCCAGAGCCCGTCGAAGACCATCAGATCACGCACTTCCCCGGTCCCGGTGATCTCCATCCGATGGCCCCAGCGGGCCTTGGGCAGGGCCATGGGGGCCTGGCTCATGTTCTCCTGCCCCCCGGCCAGGACCACATCGGCCTGGCCGGCCATGATGGCCTGGGCGCCCAGGGCGATGGCCTTGAGCCCCGATCCGCAGACCTTGTTGAGCGTAAAGGCCGGGGTCTCCTTGCTGATCCCGGCACGGATCATGGCCTGGCGCGCCGGATTCTGTCCCTGGCCGGCCTGGAGCACGTTGCCCATGATGACTTCATCGATGCTCACCGCGGCGGCGTCCGCGGCGTAGTCGCCCGCGGCCTTTTCAAGGTCCACGAGCCCTTGCCCCTTGAGGGCGTCGGGGGCGGCATCGGCCATCCGAACGCTGCGCGCCGGCTTCAGGCCGGCCCGCTGCAGGGTCGCTTTCATCACCGTGGCGCCCAACTCGATGGCGCTGACATCCTTGAGAACTCCGCCGAAGGCGCCGATGGCCGTCCGGGCTCCGCTGACGACAACCACTTCACGCATGGTCCTGCTCCTCCTGGTCTGGGGTTGATGCCGATGGGGGATTGCCGGGGATCGAGGGGCCACCCGGCAGCCGCCCCATGAAGGGCGGCCATGAATTCAAATCGAGTATTCCTACCACGGGCCGGGGCCAGGGTCAACGTGGCGCGGCGCCATTCGGCGGGCGCCCGCGACATCGGCAGCGCCGGCCTTCACGGCTCGCCGGATACGGCGCCGCGCTGGGCCTTGAGACGGCTGCGGCGCTTCTTGGCGGCCAGGCGCCTTTCGCGGGCCGCGGCGCCGGGAAGGGTCTTGCGGCGCGGCCGGGGAGGTGCGGCGGCGCGGCGGATCAGGGCCGCCAGCCGCTCCAGGGCGTCCTGGCGGTTTTGCTCCTGGGTGCGAAAGCGCCGCGCGTCGATGACGATCTCCCCATCGGTCGTCATTCGCCGTCCGGCCAGATGCCGCAGACGGCGGCGCACCTCTTCGGAAAGCGAAGCGCATCGGGCCGCATCGAAGCGCAACTGGACCGCCGTGGCCACCTTGTTGACATTCTGCCCCCCCGGACCGGAGGCGCGCACGAAGGAAAACCGCAACTCATGATCGGCCAGAACGATGGTGTCCGTAATGGAAAGCATCCGATTCCACTTCTGTCTCCCATGAGACACGCGGCATGGCCCCTCGGGGCCGCGGCCGCCCTGTGAACCTCGCCCCATGGTTTGACTTTGGCCTGTCTTTCGGATAGGAAGGCCGCTTTTGTTCGAGTGCGAGCAGCGCCGTCAAAGACTTGGCACCAATATTGCTTTATATTCTGGGCGGCTGCACTTCCGCAGCCGGCTTCGAAAATGGAAAGGCGACCCGATGGATAGCCTGCGTTCACGCCGCCTGGCCGGCGTTTTCTTTTTCGCCAGCGCCATGATCTTCGGACTTTTCATGTACCAGATCGTGCGCCATGACCCCACGGTCCAGGCGGCCCCGGTCACCGGCGCGGCGGCATCCGGTTCCGAACCGACCCTGGCCGCCAAGCCCCCCGGAGAGCGCATGGCCATGCAGGTGGGCCAGGCCGTGGTCATCGGCCGTTCCAGGATCGTCTTTCGCGGCTTGACCGCAGGCCGGGTCCATTTCGACCACTATCTGCTGGATGACAATCCCCACTACGCATTTGCCTACGCCGTGCCCGAGGATGAGGCGCGCGGTGGCTTCAGGATCGGGGTCCACGCCTTGAAAGTCACCCATGTCGGGCGCACCTGGGTGCACTTCAAACGCCTGGAAAGCCGGTCCGGCGGCGCCGGCTGACCCCCTGCCGCGGATCACGGGGATTGGACCGGCGCCGGACGCTCCCCGGGCGCAGCGCGAAAGCCCGGTACGTCAGCGGCCCCGCCCCGCCCGGTCGCCCAGCACCAGTTGCTTGAGCTTTCTGCAGAGCCAGCGCGCCGGCACCCCGCTGGCGGCCCAGCCGATGGCGGTGAGCATGATGTACAGCATGCCGCGCACCACGGCCGACATCTCCGGCTGGAAGATCCGCGGGGCGACCCAGGCGGCGGCCCCCACACCGATCAGCAGACGCCAAAAGTCCGGCGAAAACAGCAGATAGAAGACGATGTAACCCAGAGAGCCCCCGGCGCGGGGGGATGGCGCCGGGTCATGGGTTCTGCGCTTCTTGGTCATCGACCTCCTCCATTCGGGGCCAGACCCCCGTGGCGGGACGCAGCACATAGCCCAGCCACGTCTCGCCGGTGCCCAGGACCGAGGGGGACGCCTCGCCGCAGCAGATCCCCAGCCCCAGGGCGTCAAAAATTCCGCGCAGGTCCCGATCCTGCCACAGGTAAAAGCGGCGGCCGTGCCGGTCCCGGCCGACGCCGCGCCCCTGTTTGAACGACAGGTAGGCCAGCCCCCCGTCCAGGGACCAGGGGCCCAGGGCCCTCAAGATTCGCGGGAGCACGTCCGCGAGCCGCCGGGGGGGCAGATGGACCAGGCCCCCCACCAGGATCACGGCATCCGCGGGCAGGGCCCTGAAATCGAAGGCCTCGAAATCGCCTTCCACCACTTCGCAGCCGGCCTTGCGGCGGGCCAGGGCCGCCAGGGCGGGGGCGCGTTCAAAGCCGGTGACGGCAAATCCCCTGCGTTTGAGCCAGGCCAGGTCCCGGCCGCCGCCGCAGCCCACGTCCAGGATCCGGGCGCCGGCCGGGAGCCTGCGGATCAGAGGGGCGAGAAAACCGGCGGGATCGACTCCGCCGGTACGCGCGGCGTAGGCCGCGGCCTGCCGCTGATAGAAATCACCCACGTCCGCCGGCCTCCCCGGCGTTCTCGGCGAAGGCCGCCAGGTTCTGCTGCACCCGCTGATAGAGGGTTCCCGGTGGATAGCGGCCCTGGGCATCGGGGCGGCCGGCCGGCATCCCGGTGAGAAGCGCGATGCCTTCATCCACCGTTTCCACCGCCCAAACATGAAATCGCTTTTCCGCCACGGCGGCCACCACCTCGGCGTTGAGCATCAGGTTGGCCAGGTTGGCCCGGGGGATGATCACCCCCTGGGAGCCGCTCAACCCCCGGGAACGGCAGACCTCGAAATAGCCCTCGATCTTTTCGTTGACGCCGCCGATGGCCTGGATCTGCCCCTTCTGGTTGACGGACCCGGTGGCGGCGATGCCCTGGCGGATGGGGATCTCGGCCAGGCTCGAGAGGACGGCGTATAATTCGCTGGAAGAAGCGCTGTCCCCGTCCACCCCGGCGTAGTTCTGCTCGAAGGTGATGCTGATGGACAGGTTCAGCGGCCGCCGGCGGGCGAAGGTCCGTCCGAGCCAGCCGGCGATGATCAGCACCCCCTTGTCGTGGCTGCTGCCGGAAAGATTGGCCTCGCGCTCCACGTTGAGGACCCCGGCCTCCCCGGCATAAACCTCGGCGGTGATGCGAGTGGGCCGGCCAAAGGAGAGTTCGCCGAGCTGGTAGACCGCCAGGGCGTTGACCTGGCCCACCACGGCCCCGTCCACGTCGATGAGGATGGTCCCGTCCAGGTAGGATTCGTGGATCTTCTCCTCGCTCAGGTTGTGGCGGAAACGCTGCTTGGCGATGGCCTGACCCACGTGGCCGGCGTCTACGGTCCTGGCCCGCGCCTGGCGGGCCCAGTAGTCGGCCTCCTTGAGCAGCCCCACGATGGGGCCGAAGCGCAGCGACAGTTTGCGCTGGTCGGCGGTGAGCACCTGGCCGTACTCCACCACGGCCGCCACGGCGGCGGCGGTAAAGGGCCGCAGATCGGACTCCTGGCAGACCCGGGCCACGAACCCCGCGTACTGGCGCACCCGGGCCGCGCTGCGGGCCACCTCGTAGTCAAAGTCGGCCCGCACCCGGAACAGCTTGTTGAACCGCGCATCGTAGTTCTGCAGCAGCGTGAAGGGCTCCCAGCCGCCCAGAAGGATCACCTTGACATCCAGGTCGATGGGTCCCGGCCGCAGGGCCGACGGGCCGCCGCCGGCCGCCCCGACATCCTCGATGACCAGGGTGCGGTTGGCCAGGGCCCGCTTCAGGGCCTCCCAGACCAGATCGGCCGTCAGCACCGATTCGACCTCCAGGATCAGATAGCCCCCGTTGGCCTGGAGCAGGGCCCCTCCCTGGACCAGGGTATGGTCGGTGGAGACGGTCCCCTCGGCCGTACGCCGCTCGATCCGCCCGAAGATGTTGGGATAGGTGGGATTCGGTTCGAAGACCACCGGCGCGCCCTCCGCGTGGCGCCGGTCCGCCAGCACGTTGACCCGGTAGCGCCGCAGGAGATCCTCGTCCTCGATCTCGCCCGCCGAGGCCTCCTGGGCGTCGACCTCCTCCAGAAACGCCTCCAGGTGATGGCCGATGTCGGCGGCCACCTCGTCCAGAAAAGCGCCCACGGCCGGAGTTTTGCCATGGGCCTGGCGCAGGGGGGACAGGGCCTCCTGGACCAGCTGGGCGATTGTGCCGCGGCGCATCTGCTCCAGAGCCCTGGCCATTTCAAGGCCGGCACGGCCGGCGCGCTGGTCCGCCTGGGCGATGGCCTTGCGGATCTGCTGCAGATGGCGTTGAATGCGCGTCCTTTCGGTCCGGGGCAGGGCCTGAAAACGGGAGCGGTCGATGGGCTGGCCGTCCACCAGGACGATGGGCATCAGGCCCTCGGCGGTACGGTTGATTCCCAGGCCCAGCGCGGCCGCCTTCTGCTCGATGGCCTCCATCAGCCGCTCGGTCCTTTCATGGAACTGCTTTTCGATGGCGGCCCGGCGCTGCCGGTAGCCTTTGCCCTCCAGAACGCGGGGCAGCCCCTGGCGAAGGTCTCCGATGAAGCGTTCCATGGCCTCGGCCAGGGCCGTCCCGCGCCCGGCCTCCAGCCGCAGCACCCGCGGACGGAAAGGATCGGCGAAGTTGTGCACCAGGCACCAGTCGCTGCCTCCGGGCCGCCGGCGGGCATGCCGCGCCACCAGCTCGCGCACGATGGTGGTCTTGCCGGTGCCCTCCAGGCCGGTGACGAAGATGTGATACCCCGGTCCGGCCACGTTGAGTCCGAAGCTGATGGCTTCCACGGCCCGCTGCTGGCCGATGACCGCCTCCAGCGGGGCAATTTCGGCGGTGGTGGCGAACTTGAAGGTCCGGGGATCGCAGGTCCGGCGCAGTTGCTCGGGTCTGAGGGGTTGAATGGGCCTCATGGGACCTCCTCCGGGCGGCAGGGCAGGGACGCGGGCCGGCCGGGCGCTTTCCGTCCCGCCCGGTCCGGCGCCTTGTTCAGGCCTCGGACGCCGTCTGCCCGGTTTCCGCCGCGACCCAGTCGAGAAAGGGCGGATGACCGCCCGTCGCCGGCCATGCGACGATGCACGGCACCTCATAGCGGTGCATGCGGCGCACCGCTTCGATGAGTTCGGCAAGACGGTGGCCGGCGGTCTTGGCGATCACCACCACTTCCCGCTCGTCCTGGAGCCGGCCTTCCCACAGGTAGACGGCGTTGACGTTTTCGAAAATGTTGGCGCAGGCCGCCAGGTGCGCTTGCACCAGGTGTCGGGCCGTGCTGCGGGCCTCTTCCAGGCTGCCGAAGGTCATGTACACGATCTGGATGTTCATGGCGCCCCCCTTCCAAGGATCCTCGCGGTGATTACAGCCGGATAGCGGCTTTCGCCAAAGCCCCGTCTCCCCGATCCGGCAGATGCCCCTCTGTGCGCCATGGGTTGCCGAATCGGTGGGGATAGCTTTTAGGACCGCTTCTAACAGCTTGATGCCGGCTTGTCCACCGGGGCGGCGGCCGGTCCATGCTCCTGTCAGGACGGGAAAGCGATTGCATTCGATCGCCCAGAGACTATACTGAAACGCAGCGCCCGATGGTCCTGTACCCGCCGACCGGAGGTTCAACCCCGCTAGCGCAAGGAGCCTGGCCATGGCAACCGATCCTGCAGCGCCGCCCGTCCGCCGCCGAACGATCCAGTGGATCCTGATCGCCGTTGCCGCCGGAGTGGCAACCTACACGGTTATCGGTTTTTGGGGGGTACCCTGGGTCCTTGAATCCTACGGGGCCCGCCGCCTGGGCGAGGCCCTGCAGCGGCCGGTAAAGATCGATAAAGCGGCCTTCAACCCCTACGCCTTCACCCTGCGCATCCAGGGCCTGGCCATCGACGAACCGGACGGACAGCCCCTGGTCCGGCTCCAGGAACTGTTCACCGACCTGGCCCTGACCGATTCCCTCGGCGGGGTGCCCACCGTGGCGCGCCTGGATCTGGTGGGCCCCGAGATCCATCTGACCCGCCTGGCCGACGGCCGCATCAACCTGGCCCTCCTGGGGCCCGCCGCGACCGACGAGCCCGGCGCGAATAAGGCGCCGGGTGCGGCGCCCAAATTCAAATTGACGGCGTTCACCCTGGACCAGGGACGGGTCGTTTTCCGCGACGAGACCGCGGGTGGATTCCAGACCACGCTCAGCCCTGTCACCGCCGCGCTGTCCAACCTGACCACCGAACCGGGGCAGCAGGCCGCCTGCACCCTCTCCCTGGTCACCGAGGCCGGCGAGAAGCTGGCGCTGGACGGGCGCCTGACCCTGGCCGAACTGGCCCTGGAGGGCCGGCTGGCCCTCTCGGGGATCTCCCTGGCCAAGTACGCGCCCTACTATCGCGGTTACGTGGGCTTCGAAAAGGCCGGAGGCCGGCTGGACGTGGACCTGGCCTACCGTCACGACCAGGGGCAGACCCGGATCGACCCTCTTTCGGCCACTCTGTCGGATTTGGCCCTGGACGATCCGCGGACCGCCGAGACCCTGGCGGGCTTGGCGCGGCTGAAGATCGACGGCGCCCGGATGGACAGCGCCACGCGCCAGGTGACGGTGGACCAGGTGGACATCCAGGGATTGGCCGCCACCGCCCGGCGCGACGCCCAGGGACGCATCGACCTGGCGGCGCTCCTGGCGCCGCCCCCTGACGGCCGCCCAACCTCCGCACCCGAAGCGGCCGTTGCGGCCCCCGAAACGCCGGCTCCGGTTCCGCCGGCCGGCGAAGGGCCAGCCGCGCCGGTCCAGAGTCCCGCCTGGAAAATCTCGGTAGCCCGGGTCACCCTGGCGGCCGGTCCCCTGGAATTCCAGGACGCCGCTGGAAAGGAGCCGGCCCGGGCGGTCCTGGAAACCCTGAACGCCACCCTCGGGCCCATCGACGCCGGGTCCCAGGGGGTCCGGATCGCCGATCTGGGCGTCGAGATCCGCAACCTGGTAGTCGCGGATCCCGCCGGCGAGCGCCGCTGGGTGGCCATTCCGCGGCTGGCCCTGAAAGACACCTCCGTGGACACCGCCCAGGGCCAGGTTCAGGCCGGACGGCTGGAAATCGACGGCACTCGCATCCAGGCCCGCCGCCTGGCCGACGGGCGCCTTGACCTGGCCGGCCTCTTCACCCCGCCGGCATCTAAAGACGGCCCAGCGCCGGCCGACGCCGGCGGCGGCCCGGCCTGGGTCGTTTCCCTGGCCACCCTGGCCCTGGCCGATCACGGACTGCGTTTCGAGGACCAGGTCCCGAAACCCGCCGCGGTCCTCACCCTGGAGGAACTGGCCCTGCAGGTGGACGGGCTGACCACCGCGGCCGATGCGGCCCCCCGGATCGAACTGACCGGCCGGGTCAACCAGAAGGGCGCTCTTTCCCTGAGCGGGACCGCCACCCTCTCCCCCCTTTCGGCGGAACTGGCCGTCAAACTCCAGGATCTGGCCATCGAACCCTTTCAGCCCTATTTCCAGGATCAAGTGCAGATGACGGTCCGGCAAGGACAGATCGGCGCCGACGGCCGTCTCAGCCTGGCCCTGCCCCCCGACGGCCCGCCCCGGATCCGCTACCGCGGCAAGGCCTCGGTGGCGCGTTTGGCCGCCGTGGACCGGCGCCAGAAGCGCGAGTTCCTGCGCTGGAAGCACCTCTTCGTGGAAGGGGTCGATATTCGCACCGAACCGATGCAGATCCAGGTGGGCCGGGTAGCCTTGAGCGACTACTACGCCCGGGTGATCATCGGGCCCGACGGGTCCCTCAACCTCGCCGAAGCCTTCCGTGGGCAGGACCCGGCCCCTCAGAAGGCGCCGGCGGCCAAGGCCGCCAAGTCGCCCCCCGTGCCTGTCAGGGTGGATGAGGTCACCCTCCAGGGGGGCCAGGTCGATTTTTCCGATCTTCTCACCAAGCCCAACTTCGAAACCCGCATGGTCAAGCTGGGAGGCCGGATTTCAGGGCTCTCCTCCCAGGCCTCCCGGCATGCCGCGGTCCTGATCCAGGGAGCCCTGGAAAACCAGAGCCCCCTGGAGATCTCCGGGCGCATCAACCCCCTGGCCCAGGAGATCTACACCGACCTGAAGCTGACCTTCCGCAACATCGAGCTGAGCCCCTTCTCGCCGTACTCGGGCAAGTACATCGGCTACACCCTGGCCAAGGGGAAGCTGACCCTGGAGCTGGACTACCGAATCGCCGAACGGAAACTCCAGGCCCAGAACCGGATCTTCTTCGACGCCTTGACCCTGGGCGAACCGGTGGAGAGCCCCGACGCCACCAGCCTGCCGGTCAAGCTGGCCCTGGCGTTGCTCACCGACCGTCAGGGGCGCATCGAACTGGACGTGCCGGTCCAGGGGAATCTGGACGACCCCGAGTTTTCCATCATCGGCCTGGTGGGCAAGGCCCTGGTCAACCTTTTGACCAAGATCGTCACCGCGCCCTTCGACGCACTGGCCTCCCTGTTCAGCGGCCAGATGGTGACCCGCGTGGGCTTCGAACCGGCCAGCGCGGAACTGAGCCCGGAGACCCGCCAAGAGGTGGCCCGGCTGGCCGACGTGCTCTATGACCGGCCCGCCCTGCGGCTGGAGATCGAGGGGACCGCCGACCTTGGCAGTGACGAGCCGTCCATGCGCCAGGCGCGCTTCGACGAGCTGCTGCAGGCCGCCAAACATGCCGCCCTCCTGACCGCCGGGCAGGCCCCCGGGCCCGTGGACCAGATCCGGGTCTTTCCCGAGGAAAAAGCGCTCTACGTGGCCCAGGCCTACGCGGTGGCGGATTTCCCCAAACCCCGGGACGAGGCCGGCAAGGAAAAGATCCTGCCCCCCGAGGAGATAGAAAAGCTGCTCTACACCCAGACCCAGGTGGATGAAAACGACCTGCGCCGCCTGGCCAGCGACCGGGCCGCGGCGGTGCGCGACCTGCTGCTGGCCGACGAACGGCTGATGGCCGAACGGATTTTCACGGTTCAGCCCCGGGTGGAAAAGGCCGAGAGCACCGAGGCGGCCCGCCAGGTGCACTTCAACCTGAAGTGATCCGCCCTTGACACCCGGGGGAGGCGGATATTATGGATACTTCTTTTTTCCTGCCCGCGATCGAAGCGGCAGGCGCCACGAGCGATACCAAGGAGCCGCCCCCATGCCCATCTATGAATTTCGCTGCCTGGATTGCAACCGGTTCTTCGAGGTGCTGGTGGTCTCCAGTGCCCAGGACGATCCGGTCACCTGCCCTCACTGTCACCAGTCCCATTTCGAGCGGATCATGAGCACCACCTCCCACCAGATCCGCCCCTCGGGGGGCACCGGCACGCCTGCTGTCCAGAACCGGACCTGCTCGACCGGCTCTTGCGCCACCATCACCCTGCCCGGGCCGGATTGACAGGCCCGGTGACGGGGCTTAGGTTGGTGGCTCGGGAGCAGGCGGGTATGAAGACACTGCACACGCAAGAGATCGAACAGATCCAGAAGCTTTTCAGCCAGGAAGGCATCGACCGTTTCGAGGATCGTCTCGTGGTGATGGATGCTTTTCTGCAGACCGACAGCCACATCACGGCCGGCGAACTGCATCAGCACCTGATGGAACGGGGGGTTTCGCTGGAGCCCGACTTCGTTCGCGAGACCCTCAAGCTCATGGGCCGATTCGGGTTCGCCCAGAGCAACCGGTTCGGCAACGGCGCGGTGCGCTACGAGCACCTTCACCTGGGCCATCATCACGACCACATGGTGTGCACCAAGTGCCGGCGCATCTTCGAGTTCAAAAACGAACAGATCGAGGCGCTGCAGCTGCAAATCGCCCAGGAGCACGGCTTCCACCTGCTACAGCACCGCATGGAACTCTACGGCATCTGCCGCGGCTGTCTCGACGAGCCGGTGGACCGGATGCCCCTGGTGGCCGCGCGCCCCGGAGAACGGCTGATCATCCAGGAGTTTGGCGGCGGCTCGCGGGCCCGGATGCGGCTGATGAGCATGGGGCTGCGGCCCGGTGACCGCATCGAGGTCATCACGAGCCTCCAGGAGGGGCAGATCGCCATCGCCGCCGGAAACCGCCGTTTCGTCCTGGGACGCGGGCTGGCTCAGAAAATCCGGGTTCAGCCCGACCGCGAGGGACCCGGCTGGGTGCTGAGCCACAACGCCGACGAAGAGATCTGAAGAATGAAACGGTCCGCCGCCGGGCGGGCTGACGGGAGTGCCGGTGAATCTGAGCGAACTCAAAGAGGGCCAGCGGGCCACCATCGTGCGGGTCGGGGGCAGCGGCGCGCTGCGCCGGCGGCTGCTGGAAATGGGCCTGCGCAGCGGGGCGCAGATTCGGGTGGAAAAATACGCCCCCTTGCGCGACCCCCTGGAACTGGTGACCGGCGGCTGCCACGTCTCGCTGCGGGTGGAAGAAGCGGCCCAGATCGCGGTGGACCATGTCGGCTGATGCGGATGCCAGAACCCGCCCCAGACGGCTGACCATCGCCCTGGCCGGCAACCCCAACTCGGGCAAGACCACCATCTTCAACGCCATCACCGGCACCCGCCAGAAAGTGGGCAACTGGCCCGGGGTGACGGTGGAAAAAAAGGAAGGCCAGATCGAGGGCTTCGGCTACGATCTGCGCATCGTCGATCTGCCGGGCACCTACAGCCTGACCCCCTTTTCCATCGAAGAGATCGTGGCCCGGGATTTCGTGCTCGATGGCCGCCCGGACGTGGTCATCGACATCATCGATGCCTCCAATCTGGAACGCAGCCTTTACCTGGCCACTCAGCTGCGCGAAATCGACTGCAAAGTCCTCTTCGCCCTGAACATGGCCGACCTGGCCCGCAGCCGCGGGCTGAAGATCGATGCGGTCAAACTGGGCGAACTGCTCGACCTGCCGGTGGTCTTCACCGTGGGCAACCGCCATGAGGGCATCGACGAACTGCTGCGCCAGGCCATCGCCCTGGCCGAAACCGGCACCCTGCCGCCCCAGAAGCGCCGGGTCCGCTACACCCAGGACATCGAAGGCGCCATCGCCCAGTTGCGCGCCTTCCTGGACACCCGGGGAGGCGATGCCCTGGGCTACAACCCGCGCTGGGCTGCCATCAAGCTCCTGGAAGACGACCAGATCATCAAACAGCGGCTGACCGAGCGCGCCGGCGAGGCCGCCGCCGGGGTGCTCGAGGAGGCCCGGCGCCTGCGCCGCCAGCTGGCGGACCGCTATGACGACGAACCGGAAATCGTCATGACCGACGAGCGCTACGGGTTCATCGCCGGGATCGTGCGTGAGGTGCAAACCGCCACCACCCGTCAGCGGGTGGACATGTCGCGCAACATCGACCTGATTTTAACCAACCGGTTTCTCGGATTTCCCATCTTCGTCTTCTTCATCTGGGCCATGTTCCAGCTGACCTTCGCTCTGGGCGCCTACCCCATGGGATGGATCGAGGCCGGCGTGGAGCAGATCGGTCGGGTCCTGGACCTCTGGCTGGCCCCCTCCCTGCTGCGCGACCTGATCATCGACGGGGTCGTCTCCGGGGTGGGCAGCGTGGTGGTCTTCCTGCCCAACATCTTGATTCTTTTCTTTTGCATCGCCCTGTTCGAGGACACCGGCTACATGGCCCGGGCCGCCTTTCTGATGGACCGCATCATGCACCTGATCGGACTCCACGGCAAATCCTTCATCCCCATGCTCATGGGCTTCGGCTGCAACGTGCCCGCCGTGATGGCCGCCCGCAGCCTGGAAAGTGAAAAGGACCGCGTCCTGACCATCCTGGTGACCCCCTTCATGAGCTGCTCGGCCCGACTGCCGGTCTACCTGGTGCTGGCCGGCACCTTCTTTGCCGCCCAGGCCGGAACCGTGATCTTCGTCATCTACCTGCTGGGAATCGTCATCGGCATGCTGTCGGGCCGACTGTTCCGCAAAACCCTGCTCCGGGGCCAGGACGCCCCCTTCGTCATGGAACTGCCCCCCTACCGGGTCCCCATGGCCAAGAGTCTGGTCATCCACATGTGGGACCGCAGCAAGATGTTTCTCAGGAAGATGGGCGGCGTGATCCTGGTGGGATCGGTGATCGTCTGGGCCCTGAGCGCCTTCCCCCGCCAGGTGCCCTACCACAGCGATTACAGCGCCCTGGAGCGGGCCGTGGCCGAACACTACCAGTCGCGCATGGCCGGCGCCACCGGCACCGAGCACCCTCTGCTGGCCGCCGAACGCGACGGCGCCCTGGAGGATCTGCGCCGCCAGAAGCGGGCCGAACACACCCGGCTGAGCTACCTGGGACGGATCGGCCAATTCATCGAACCGGTGTTCCGGCCCATGGGGATCGACTGGCGCGGCGGGGTGGCCCTGCTCAGCGGGGTGGTGGCCAAGGAGATCGTGGTGAGCACCATGGGCGTGCTCTACGGTGCGGACAGCGACGACCAGAACGCTTTGGGCAAGGCTCTCGGCGCCGCCGGCATGACGCCCCTGGCCGCCGCGGCCATGATGGTCTTCGTGCTGCTTTACGTGCCGTGTCTGGCCACCGTGGCAGCGGTACGACGCGAGGCCGGCAACGGCTGGATGGCCTTTTCGGTCCTTTACAGCACAGTCCTGGCGTGGGTGGCGGCCGTGGCGGTCTACCAGGGAGGCCGGTTGATGGGACTGGGCTGAAATGCTAACCTGGGGCTGCATCCACGACGAAACAGAAAGGGGGAAACCATGGCCATCGACCCGTTGACCCAGATCCGCTGGCTCGGACACGACGGTTTCGCCGTCACGGGAACGGACCGGACCCTGGTCTTCGACCCATACCAGATCCGGGACCCGGCGGCCGCCGACCTGGTTCTGGTCACCCACCCCCACTATGACCACTGTTCGCCGGCGGACATCGACCGGGTGCGCCGGGCCGAGACCGTCATCGTCACCGAGGCCGAATCGGCCGGCAAGCTCCAGGGAGACGTACGGGTCATGGCCCCCGGTGACCGGATTCAGGTGGGACCGGTGGTGATCGAGGCGGTGCCGGCCTACAATCTGGACAAGAAGTTTCATCCCCGGGCCAGGAACTGGCTCGGGTTCGTCGTCACGCTGGATGGAACCCGCATCTACCATGCCGGCGACACCGATCTGATTCCTGAAATGGCGGAAATCAAGTGCGACATCGCCCTGCTGCCGGTATCGGGCACCTACGTGATGACCGCCGACGAGGCCATCGAGGCGGTCCGGCGCATCCGGCCGCGGGTGGCCATCCCCATGCACTACGACACTCTGGTGGGCACCCGGGCGGACGCCGACAGGTTCAAAGAGGCCCTGGCCGGCTTCTGCCAGGTGGTGGTCCCCACCCGATGAAAGGGCGGCGCCTGATCCTGATCCTGCTCTTCTGGGCCGCCGGCAGCGCCGCCGCCTGGGGGGAACGGCTGGCGGTCAACGCCCCCACCGCCAACATCCGCAGCGGACCGGGCACCGGTCACGGGGTGCTCTGGAAGGTGGAACGCTACTACCCGCTGGAGATCGTCGAGCGACGGGGCGAGTGGTACCGCTTTCGCGATTTTGAGAACGACCAGGGCTGGATCCACCGGGATCTGCTGGCCAAGATCGACGCCGTCATCACCGTCAAGGCGCCCTGCAACGTCCGCAGCGGTCCGGGGACCGATTTTGAGATCGTGTTCCAGGCCGGTGCCGGGGTGCCCTTCAAGGTTCTGGAGCGGCGGGGAGAATGGCTGCAGGTGGAACATGCCGACGGCGACAAAGGCTGGATCGCCGCCTCGCTGGTGTGGTGACGGCGATCCTTGACCCAGCACAACCGACCCGAAACCGGAGTCCCGATGAACCACACGCCCAAGAAGATGACGCGCAAGGAACTGCTCAAGGAGCCGGATCAGTTCATCACATTCAGCGGGCGCCTGATTGCCTTCGGTCAGCGCTATGGGCGCCAGCTGACCTACGGGGTCGTGGCGCTGCTGGTCGTACTGGCGGGCTACACCGCGGTACGCTACTTCATCGCCCGGGCGGAGCACCGGGCCTTGGACCTCCTGGACCGATACAGCGCCGAGTACCGCCTGGCCCTGGCCGCCAAAGGTCCCCAGGCCGCCCTGGAGGCGGTGGAAGCCGGACTGGCCTCGCTGGTGGACGACTACGGCCGCCGCAGCGCCGGCCGCATGGCCAGAATCCGCTACGCGGACCTCTGCTATGCCGCCGGACGCTACGAAAAGGCGTCCGAACTGTATACCCAGGCACTGGCGGACCTGGGCCAGGAGCCGTTCTACCGGGCCCTGGTCCTCAACGGTCTTGGGCAGGCCCACTGGCAGCATGGAGACCTGGACCGGGCCGTCACCGCTTTCGGCCAGATCGCCGACATCGCCAACGCCCCGCTGCGCGCGCAGGCCCTGTTCGCCATGGCCGACCTGTACACGGCCCTGGGGCAATCCGAAAAGTCCCAGGATGCCTATCGGCGTCTGGTGGATGAGTTCCCGGACTCCGATCTGGCGCGGGTCGCGCGGCAATTCGCCGGCGGTGTCTAAGCCGGAAAGGAGGCGGACGGATCGGCGCTTTCCCCGTCGCCGCCCGCCAGCACCGCGGCCACATCGATCCGGTACTTGCGCAGTTTCTGATTGAGCCCGCTCTTGCCGATGCCCAGAATTTCCGCCGCATGGGCCTGCACCCCGCCGGCCATGCGCAGGGCGCGCACAATCATGCGCCGCTCGACCAAGGCCAGGGTTTCGTACAGCTTGGCCTCCGCCGGGATCCCCCCCATGCGCAGGGCATTGGAAACCGTGTCGCGGAATTCCGCCGGCAGATCCTCGACGCGAATGGCGCTTTGCGGGCACAGAATCATGGCCCGCTCGATGACATTTTCCAGCTCCCGGATATTGCCCGGCCAGTGGTAGGTGTCGAAGAGCCGATCCACCGCGGCGTTGACCCCGACGATCGGTTCCCCGATCTGGCGCTCGGAGGCGTGTTTCTTGATGAAATGCGCCACCAGCAGCCGGATGTCCTCCTTGCGCTCGCGCAGCGGCGGCAGATGGATGTGGACCACGTTGAGCCGGTAGAATAGATCCTCACGAAACCGGCCCTTGGCCATTTCAGCGCGCAGATGGCGGTTGGTAGCGGCGATGATCCGGATGTCAACCGAAATGGGCTTGACGCTGCCGACCCGTTCGAAACTCTTCTCCTGAAGTACCCGCAGCAGCTTGGCCTGCAGGTTGGTGGGCAGCTCGCCGATTTCATCCATGAACAGGGTCCCGCCGTCGGCGATTTCAAAGCGGCCTTTTTTCATGGCATGGGCCCCGGTGAAGGCCCCTTTTTCATGGCCGAACAACTCGCTTTCCAGCAGGCTTTCGGCCAGCGCGCTGCAGTTGACCGCCACGAAGGGCCGATCGGTGCGGGCACTGTTGAAGTGGATCGATTTGGCGATCAGTTCCTTTCCCGTCCCGCTCTCGCCTTCGATGAGGACCGTGGCGTTGGTGGGGGCCACCTTGCGCACGGTCTCGAAAACACTCTGCATCGACTTGCTTTTGCCGATGATGTTGCCGAAACGGTACTGGTCGACCACGTGATGGCGCAGTCGGCGGTTTTCCTTGACCACCCGGTAGACCCCGATGGCCTTGTTGACGTAGACCACCAGCTGCTGGTTGTCAAAGGGCTTGAGGATGTAGCTGTAGGCCCCTTTCTGCATCGCCTCGACCGCCTTGTCCACCGTCCCGTGGGCCGTCATCATGATCACCGGCAGGTCGGCATCACGCTTCTTGATGCGTTCAAGCAACTCGATCCCGTCCATCTGGGGCATCTTCATGTCGGTGAGCACCAGATCGATATCCGCCTGATCGAGGGTCGCCAGGGCCTCCTGGCCGCTGTGGGCCACCAGGGTTTCAAAGCCTTCCTCCTCCAGGACGGCGCTCAGGATCAGGGGATAGTTCTTCTCGTCGTCCACGATCAGGACGGTTTCCATGCTGCCTCGCCAAAACCTGAGGGGCCGCGGTGGCCCGGGTTGTCTGTGAAGGGTGCCGCCGGATCCGCGCGCAATGGATCAACCCGGCCGCAGCGGCAGGCGCACGATGACCCGCGCACCGCCTTCAGACCGGTTTTCGATGCGGACGTCACCGTGGTGGGCTTCGATGGTCTTGCGCACGATCCCCAGTCCGAGCCCCGTGCCCGTGTCCTTGGTGGTAAAGAACGGATCCCAGATCTTTTCCTTGTCTGGCTCGGGCAGTCCGTGGCCTTCATCCTCGATGCAGACCACCGCCCAGCCGTCCTGGCAGCGGGTCCCGACCCGGATCTGCCCCCCGCCGGGCATGGCCTGCATGGCGTTGATCAAGATGTTGAGAAACGCCTGGTAGAGCATATCGGGGTCCATGGGAACAGGCGGCAGGGCATCATCGTAGCGCCGCTCCACCGGGCAGCCCTTGGCCTCCAGCTCGGATCCCAGGTTGTTGAGCACTTTCTCCAGGACCTCGGCGATCCGGCGTTCGACCAGGTTCGGCTGCCGGGGGCGGGCGTAATTGAGAAAATCGGTGATGATCCCGTTGAGGCGGCTCGACTCCTCGACGATGATCTGCGGAATGGTGGTGATGGGCGTGCCGCTGGCCAGTCGTTTCTTGAGCAGTTCCGCCGAACTGCGAATAATCCCCAGCGGGTTGCGGATTTCGTGGCTCACCGCGGCGATCATCTCCCCGAGGCTCGACAGGTGCGCCGCCCGGCTCAGCTCCTCCTTGAGCCTCAGCCGCTCCAGGTTGCGCTGTTCGATGATGTGTTCCCCCCGTTTGACCACCAACACCAGAACGGCCAATAAGGTGCCGAGCACCAGCGTCGAGGTAATCATCATGGCGATCTGGAAGGCAAACACGGCCTGGTAATCGGGGCTGATGTCCTGGACGATCTCCACCGCCCCCAGAACCGGCCCGCTGTCGAAAGACATGGGCCTTTCGGCCCGCAGGGGGGCATAGGTGGCCAGCCGGCTCTCTTCGGGAAATCCGAGCAGGATCTGCAGCCAGTTGCCCTTCTGGCGCAACCGGTTGAGGGTCTCTCCGGCCAGGGCGGCGCTGACCTCGCGGCCGCCGGCATCCGTCTTGCCGATCCGCCGGGTGTCAAAGCTGTAGGCGATGGTGCCCGAACGGTCGTAGATATTGACCATTTCCACCTGAAAGCTGTGAAAGGTGCTGCGAACGACCTTGTCCATCCGTTCGAACTGCTCCTCGCGGCGCAGCTCGATCTGCCCGTAGCGCACCGCCACGGGTAGCACAAACTGGGTAAAGACCTGATGGTTGAGATTCTCGATGAGCAGACGGCTGTACTCTTCGCTCTTTTCGCGCAGCATGCTGCGCGCCCAGTGGGTGTTGGAAAGCGAGAGCACCAGGGTCCCCACCAGCACCAGCACCAGGCTGGTATAGGTAAAGTATTTCACCAGCTGAAAGGGTTTGGCCAGTTCAACACTGGTGGATCTGGACTTTGACAAGGTTTCGAACCGCCGGACTGGTCTTCGGGTGGATCTCAGGGTGATAAAACTTGAATGCCCGCATGTTAGGAAAAGCCACCGTCAAAGTCAAGGCAGCCGTGGGCGGTCCAATAGCGGCCATCAGTCCCGGAAGACGGCCTCCCCGGCGCCGGGTAGCACCATCGCACCACCATATCTGGTATGGATGAAGAGGCGCCCACAAAATAAGGTAATTATGTATCAATTATAGATAATTATATTTAAAAAAACTTGACAGGACATCCGGCCGGCGACGATGATAGGGTCGTCGAATCTTTCCACCCTTCAATGAATGCCAGACATCTTTGGCCCGTCTGGCCGGCGGCGGCTGAACGTTGCCCGAATCCCAAGGGGGCTGCCCATGAGCATATCGAAAAGCCCGTTGCAGGAAATCCGCGAATCCCTTCTGATGAGCAAGGCCGAGCTTGCCCGCAAGGCCCACGTTTCCCCCATCACCATCACGCGGATCGAAAAAGGGATGCCCTGCCGGATGGAAACCCAACGCAAGATCCTCCTGGCCCTCGGCATGAACCTGACCGAGAAGAATCGGATTTTTAACAACCTGAACTAGAGGCCCAAGATGCTGTTCAGCAAAAAGATCAATCTCGTGGGGCTGGATATCGGGTCGCGGGTGATCAAGGCCGGACAAGTCCTCGACACCAAAAAAGGTCACAGCCTGGTCCGCTTTGCCATGGCGGATATCGCCCCGGGCATCATCGAAGACGGACAGGTGAAAAATCCCACCGCCGGGGCCCAGGCCATCAGGGATCTGTGGCGAGAACACCACTTCAAGGATCAGAACGTGGCCATCTCCGTGGGAGGCTATTCGGTGATCGTCAAGAAGATCGCCGTCCAGAGCATGAGCGAGGAGCAGCTTCACGAAACCATCCAGTTCGAGGCCGAACAGTACATCCCCTTCGATATCAACGAGGTGAACATCGATTTCCAGATCCTCGGCGACAGCGAAGGAGGGGCCAACCTGATGAACGTTCTGCTGGTGGCCGCCAAAAAAGAAATGGTCAACGACTACATCAACCTGGTGCAAATGGCAGGGCTCAATCCCTGCGTGATCGACGTCGACGCCTTTGCCCTGCAGAATATTTACGAACTGAATTACCGCAACGTGGACGAAAATGTGGCACTGATCGACATCGGCGCCAGCAAGACCAGCCTGAACATCCTCAAGGGAATGCAATCGGTCTTCATGCGCGATGTGTCCCTGGGATGCGGGCAGATCAACCAGCGGATCATGTCGCTCATCGACTGCAGCCCCCAGGAGGCCGAACGCATCAAGCTCACCAAACGCAGCGAGTCGGTATCGGTGGCGGACATGTCCGGGATCGTCACCGCCGTGGTCACCGACTGGTGCAACGAAATCCGGCGGGCGCTTGATTTTTTCTACTCCACCTACCCCGAGGACCAGATCAAACGCATCCTGTTGAGCGGCGGGGGTGCGCGCATCGAGGAATTCCGCGACCTGCTGGCGGCCGACACCTCCGCCGAAGTGGAGACCATCCAACCGTTTCAGGCCTTCGAGATCGAAAAGGACCGTTTCGACGGAAAGTTCCTGGACCAAGCGGGCCCCCAGGCGGCGATTTGCATGGGACTGGCCATCCGGAAGGTCGATGACAAATGATACGCATTAATCTTCTGCCCTTTCGCGCCGCTCGCAAAAAGGAAAATGTCCGGCGGCAGGTGTCCGTCTTCATCCTGACCATGTTCCTGGTCCTGGCCGCCCTGAGCTGGTTTCACATATCGCTCGGCGCGCGGGTGGAGGATGCCCAGCGGCGGGTGGAAGAGACCCGGGGAGAGCTCAAGAAGCTCGAGGCCCAGCTCAAGGAAATCGAGCGCATCCGCAAGGTTCTGGATACCATCCAGCGCAAAACGGCGGTCATCGAGGATCTGGAGCTCAACCGCGAGGCGGCCGTGCGCCTGATGGCGGCCATGACCCAAGTGGTGATCCGGGATCGGCTCTATCTGACCCGCCTGCGGATGAGCGGCACCCAGGTGGAACTCGACGGGATCGCCGCCGACAACCAGACCATCGCCGATTTCATGACGCGGCTGGAAGAATCGGGACTCTTCAACAAAGTGGACCTCAATGCCACCGCCGCCGAGAAGACCAAAAGCGGTCTGACACTGCAGAAATTCAGCATCATCGGGGCCAAAAAGCCTCTGGTGCGCCCTGCGGCGGCCGCGTCGACAGCCAAGAAGGCGGGATGAAAATGAAAGACACCAGTTTCGGCGAAAAATTGAAGCCCCTCGTCGAGCGCATCCAGAAACTGACGGTCCTCCAGGGCGTTCTGATCTACGCGCTGATGATCGTCCTGCTGGCCGGTGGTTTCGTCTATTTTTCGTACATGCCCAAGTATCAGCGGCTGCAGGAGCTGGAAACCGAATTTCAGGATCTGGAAACCAAACTGGCGCGGGCGCGTCAAACCGCGCGACAGCTGCCGGCCCTGAAAAAGGAACTGGCCGACGCCGAGGTCCGCTTCAACACGGTTCAGCGTGCGCTGCCGGAAAAGCAGGAAATCCCTTCACTGCTGGCCAGCGTCAGCCGATCGGGCAGCGAGGTCGGCCTGGATTTTCTCCTCTTTCAACCCAAGACCGAGGTCGGCCGCGAATTCTATGCCGAAATTCCAGTCGATATCCGGGTTCAGGGCAGTTTTCACAGCGTCGGGCTCTTTTTCGACCGTGTCGCCCACCTGCCGCGGATCGTCAACATTCTGGACGTCACGATGGTGCCTGAAAAGGGGGCCAAGGGCCCCTACAGCAGCCTGGTGACCTCTTGCACGGCGACGACCTACAAGTTCCTGGATGCGCCGCCGGCCCAGGACAAAAAGCCGTCCCCCAAAAGAAAGTGATGGATCATGGCCAGATGTCGGATACCGATCCTCCTCTGTCTCGCCTGCCTCTGGGCCGGCCTGCTGCTGTTCGCCTGCAGCCCCGCGGAGGAAGCGCCAGCGCCCGCGCAGCGGGTGGTCAAGGGCAAAATCCCACAGGCCGGACCGGCCGCCGCGCCGACCGCGCAACCGGTCCCGGCGCCGCCGCCCCCGGCGCCGGCCGATCCACCATCGGTTGCCCCCCCCGCGCCGGTATCGAAGCCGGACGAAACACCAACGGCCATGACGCCTCCGACGCCGGACTCTGCGCCGGTGCCGCCGCCTGCGGCACCGGCCGATCCGTCAGCGGTGCAGCAGCCCCCGCCGCCTGTCGCGCCCGCCTCCCAGGAGCAGAGCGTGGCGCCGTCGGCGCCTTCCCCGATGGCGGGAGAGATCCGTCCGGAAGAGGCCGCCCTACGGGAAACGCGCGCCCCCATCGATCTGAGCGACCTGCTCTCTTTCGAAAAGCCGTTCAGCTACGAGCCGGAAGACAAGCTCGATCCTTTCGTGGCGGTCTTCGAAACCCAGGAACCCACCGAGATCGAAGCCGAGGAAGGCCAACCACCCAAACGGGTCCCCCAGTCGCCCCTGGAAATGGTCGACCTGAGCCAGCTCAAGCTGACCGGGGTGATTCTGGCCCCCAGCGGCAACCGCGCCCTGGTGCAGGACGCCAGCGGCAAGGGCTACATCGTCCACATGGGAACCTACCTCGGCAACCGCGAGGGTCAGGTCACCCGGATCCTTTCGGATCGGCTGATCGTCACCGAAAAGAGCCAGGACAGCCTCGGCCGGGCCGTTTCCGTAGAGCGTGAGATCAAACTTCCGAAACCCCCTGGAGAGATGTGAAATGAGCACAGCAATGAAACGCCACACGTTCTGGGGCGCCATCGCCGTCATCTTCTGGCTGGCGGCCGTCGTGAGCGGATGCGCCGCCCCGCAGGGGGCCCCGGCCCCGGGTGCCGCCCAGCCCCAGCCCCCCCCGGCCAAGCGGATACTGGGCATCGTGGCTGAAAGCGGCCCCGAGACGGATCGGATTCGCCTCCTGGGCAATCAGGCCCTGACCTTCACCGCCGTCGGCCAGACGACCCCGCTGGGGGTGGTACTCGATTTCCCCGATACCACCCTGTCGCTGGAGGCCTTGTCCCTGGAGGCCGTGGCGCTGTCCCCGACCCTGGCCGAAGTGCGCTCCTCAGAGCAGCCCGGCGACACGACCACGGCGCGCGTCGAGATTCTAATGGATCAGGAAGCCGTCTATGAAGCGGTCCAGGACGGCAACGACGTGGTGGTCAGCTTCACGCGTCCGGCGGCCCCGGAGACGGGCGCCGCGGCCAAGGCGGACGCCTTGCCGAAAGCCCCCCCTGCCGGCGACGCCCCCGCGGCCACCATGCTGCAGGCCATCACCGCCCAACGCCTGGAAAACGGCGCCGAAATCCGCATCCGCGCCGACGGCCCCATCGAGGACTACGCCTCTTTTGCACTGAGCGACCCGGATCGTATCGTTTACGATCTGTACGGACTGAAAAGTCCGTACCGCAAAGAGCAGACCATCGAAGTCAACACGCCGCGCCTGGCTAGGGTGCGTCACTACGCGGACAGGGAAAAACTGCGCGTGGTCCTGGACAGCGACGCCGAAAACTTCGGAGCCACCTCGGCTTTGCCGGTGCAGGACGGCCTCTTGATCCAGGTGGGACCGGTGGCCCGCCCTGAAGCGGCCACGGCCCTTCCCGCCGACGCCGCGGGATCCGACCTGGCCTGGGTCAACCGGATCGATTTTTCGGCCGAACCCTCGGGAAGATCGGTGGTCACCATCGGCACCACGCGACCGGTAGCGTATGATCTGGTGCAGATTGACGAGCGCCGCCTGGAGTTGAAACTCGCCGAGGCGCAGATTCCCGGCTTCCGGCGCCGCCCCCTGGTGACGACCCGGTTCGAGAGCGCCGTGGACCGCGTGATCCCGGTCCAACACCACCGGCTCAAAGATACCGGCCTGATCACCATCGAGCTGCGCGAGGCGGTGCCCTATACCGTAGAACGGGTCGACAACCTGATCATGGTCCACTTCGACCCCTCCGCCGTGCCGCCCCAAACGGCAGAGCTGGCCGACCCGCCCGAATGGCAGCCGGCGGCGGCCGACACGGTCCGGCGGCCCGAACGACCGGCCGTCGAGGCCGTCAGCGCCGATTCGGGGCCCTCCGCGGCGGCGGGATCGCCGGCCGCCGCAGCCGTTCTGACCGCCCCGAAAACCTTCACCGGCGAGAAGATTGCGCTGGATTTCTATGAGACCGACATCAAGAATGTCTTTCGCATCCTGCGCGAGGTGAGCGGCAAGAACTTTGCCATCGATCAGGACGTGCGCGGAACGGTGACCCTGACCCTGGACAAGCCGGTCCCCTGGGACCAGGTCCTGGAGCTGGTGCTCAAGATGAACCAGCTCGGGAAAACTTACGAGGGCGACATCATCCGCATCGCCACCCTCAAGACCCTGCTGCAGGAGGAAAAGCTGCGCCAGGACACCCTGGCCGAGATGCAGAAATCCCGCGAACAGCAAAAAGCCCTCGAGCCCCTGGTCACCGACTACATCGCCATCAATTACGCCACGGTGACGGATGTTGAACAAAAGATCAAGGACCTGATCACCAAGGACTATGGGCACTACGTCGTCGACGAACGCAACAGCCAGCTCATCGTCACGGACACGGCCCAGAAGATCAAGGAGATCCGCGAGCGCGTGGAACGGCTGGACAGGATCACCCCCCAGGTGCTCATCGAAGCGCGCATCGTGGAAGCCACCAAGAACTTTTCACGCCAGCTGGGCACCACCTTCGGCATCGGTCCGGGCGCGGCTTCGTTCAACAGCGACACCCTGGGCGGTGACTGGAACCTCTCACTGACCTCCAACTTCCCCCAGGGAACGCCCGTGGGGTCGGGGCCGGGGATCGCCTTCGATTTTTCCCGCCTGGTGGGATCTCCGCTGGCCATCAATGCGGCCATCGACGCCGCCGAAAGCGAAGGGGAAACCAAGATCATCAGCTCGCCGCGCATCCTGACCAAGAACGATGCCGAGGCCATGATCAGCCAGGGTCTGACCACCTATCAAACCATCCTGGTGGACGGGACGCCCACCCAGGAAGAAGTGGAAATCAACCTGGAATTGAACGTCAAGCCCCTGGTGAAGCAGGACAACCGGATCAACATGACCATCAAGGTCAAAAAGGAGGATTTCGCCGGACTGGTGGCCGGCAACGTCTCCAAATCCACCAGCGAAGCGACCACCGAGCTTCTGGTCAACGACGGCGAAACCATCGTCATCGGCGGCATTACCAAAAGCAACGATTCCCTCGCCGAGGAAGGCTTTCCCGGCTTGCGCAAGGTGCCCGTCCTGGGATGGCTGTTCAAGTCCACGGACAAGCAGACCAGCAAAAGTGAACTGATGATTTTCATCACCCCGAGAATCGTGAGCCTGGAACCGGCTCAGTGACCCTCCGGGTCACTGGCACAGAGTACCGGCGGATGGGCCGCGATGGCCCACCCGCCGGCTGCTTTTAGGAGGGAAGGGGCTCCTGGACCGCCGGCGCCCGGGGATGGCATGGCATGGGCGGCGGTCAAAGCGCGTCCATGGCCGCTTTGGCCTTCTGGCCGATCGCGGACTTGGGAGATAGGTCCTGGGCCCGGCCGAACGCCTGCCGGGCGTTGGCCCTGTCGCCCAGCGCCAGGTAGGCCCGGCCTCTTTCGAAATGAATCTCGGGCAGGTCAGCGACCATGGCCGCGGTGTTCAGATGCTCCAGCGCCTCGGCGGGGCGCTGCTGGTCCAGCAGGAGGCGGCCGAGGTTCGCCAGGGTTCGGACATAGGTCGGATCCTTGGTGAAGCCTTTCTGGTAATGCTCCAAAACGGCGCGGTAGTACTTTTCCGCCAGCTGCGGCTGCCCGCTCTGGTAATAGGCCCAGGCCAGATTGGCGGCGGCGAAGTGGGGCGTGGCATAGAGCAAATCGGCTTCGACCCGTTTCAGGTGGGCGATGGCCTGGTCGTATCGCCCCTCTTTGATCAGCACCACGGCCAGATTGTTGCGCGCCTGGGAATATCCGGGCCGCAGGGACAGGGCGTTTTCGTAGTGCCCCCGGGCCAGTTCGAGCTGCGCCAGCCCTTCGTAGGCCAGCCCCAGGAGAAACTGAACCTGGGCGTCCCGGGGCCATTTCTTTTCGGCGTCCAGCAGTTCGAACAGGGCCGCCCGCGGCTTGCTGTCCAGAATGAAGGCCTCTGCCAGGCGGATCTTGGCTTCTCGCTGGTGTTCGCTGACGGCGGGGTCCATGACACAGCCGGCGGCCAGCAGCGCCAGAACCACCGAAACCCCAAACCACCTGGACACGGATAAGGTAGGCATCATCTTTCCCCGTCTAAGGCCGGCCCTTCCCGGTCCTGCCGACAGCCGCGGACCGGCTCCAGCTCCAGCGCCCGGGCGATCTCCTGGCAGGTGCGGTCAACGAAACGGACAAAGTCCTCGCCGGTCAGGGGCGCTCCCGGCGCCGGCACACGCGCCAGGTCCGCCGGGCGCACCAGGGCCGGCCGGTTGATCAGGTTCGGATCCGGCACGATCCCGTACTCGTCCGGGAATTGGCCGCGGAAGTACAGATCCTGGAATCCGCTGAACTTCAGGGCATGGGCCGTCGAATCGAGCACGGCGGTTTCGGTTTCCGAGACGCATCCCTGGGCACGGGCCGCCACCAGCCCGGCCAGGCTCTCTCCGCCGTGGGTGCAGGCCACGTGGCCGTTGCGGTTGGCGGTGAGCTGCCAGTCCATGATGGACTGTTCGTCCACGGCCACGAAAAAGGTGCGCTGGCCCCCGGCCACGGTGTTGTAGCGCTCCACCAGATGGACCACCCGGGGCATGGAGACCGGATTGCCGATCATGGCCGCCTGGGCCACGCTGGGCTGGACCGTGACCGGCGCGAAGCGGCGCCGGGCCGGGTCCGGTTCCCGGTAATAGCGGTACACCGGATCGGCGTGCAGGGACTGGACCCCGATGATTTTGGGCAGGGCCGAGATCACCCCGACTTCGTGAAACTTGAGAAAGCCGCGCATCACGGCCGTGATGTTGCCGGCGTTACCGATGGGGACCACCACCACCAGATTCCGGACCGCGTAATCGAAATCCTGCGCGATCTCATAGGCATAGGACTCCTGGCCGAGAATCCGCCAGGCGTTCTTGCTGTTGAGCAGGGCCACGTTGTAGCGCTCCGACAGGGCCTCGACCACCTTCATGCAGTCGTCGAAGACCCCCGGGATCTCGAACACGGCAGCCCCGCTGCCCAGGGGCTGGCTGAGCTGCTGGGGGGTGACCTTGCCGTGGGGCAGGAGCACGGCCGATTTGACATGGGGCTGCAGGTAGGCCCCGTAGAGGGCGGCGGCGGCCGAGGTGTCCCCCGTCGACGCGCAGACGGCCAGAACCTGATCGAGCTGCCCGCTCTGAACCAGATGATGGATGTAACTCAGGGCGCTGGCCATCCCCCGGTCCTTGAATGAAGCGCTGGGATTCTGGCCGTCGTTCTTGAAGAAGAAGCGCATTCCGACCCGCTCCTGAAGGATCCGGTTGGCCTCCACCACCGGGGTGTGCCCCTCGCCCAGGTAGACCACGGCTTCCAGGGGGATGACCGGTCCGATGAACTCGTGGTAGCGGTAGATCCCCTTGAGGGCTGGAATGGTGAGCATCTTGCGATAGTCGAAAAGCCGCTGCCAGGTGGCACCGTCCACCGCCTTCAGGGCGGCAAAGTCCTCGTCCTCGATGAGCAGCACCCCGCCGCAGGCCGGGCAGGTGTACAGGAGCCGCCGGATGCCGAAGCGCTCGGGGCATCCCAGGCAGCGGTACACCAGACGACCGCGGCATTGGGGGACCAGGGGAAGGGCCAGGGTTTCGGGAAAATCGGCGGCTTTCATGGAACGATGGCCTCCATGCCCCCCATGTAGGGACGCAGGACCTCGGGGATGCGGATCGTGCCGTCGGCCTGCTGGCAGTTTTCGCAGATGGCCGCCACCGTACGGCCCACGGCCAGCCCGGAGCCGTTGAGGGTGTGGACCAGCTCGGTCCCCCGCTTGCCCTTGCGCCGAAAGCGCAGATCGGCCCGGCGGGCCTGAAAGTCTTCGAAGTTGCTGCACGAGGAGATCTCGCGGTACACCCCCTGGGCCGGCATCCAGACCTCGATGTCGTAGGTTTTGGCCGCCGAGAACCCCAGGTCCCCGGTGCACAGGGTGATCACCCGGTAGGGCAGCTCGATCCGGCGCAGGATGGTTTCGGCATCGGCCAGCAGAGAGGCCAGTTCATCATAGCTGGTTTCGGGCAGGGTCAGCTTTACCAGCTCGACCTTGTTGAACTGGTGCTGGCGGATCAGGCCCCGGGTATCCTTGCCGTGGGAGCCGGCCTCGGAGCGGAAGCAGGGGGTATGGGCGGTGAAGCGCAGGGGGAGCTGCTCCGCCTCCAGGATGCGGCCGGCATGGATGTTGGTCACCGGCACCTCGGCGGTGGGGATCAGAAAATAGTCCCATCCTTCGAGCTTGAACAGGTCCGCCTCGAACTTGGGCAGCTGACCGGTGCCGGTCATGGTGGCGCGGTTGACCATGAAGGGCGGCAGCACCTCCAGGTATCCGTGTTCCGTGGTGTGCACATCCAGCATGAAGTTGATCAGGGCCCGCTCCAGGCGGGCGCCGGGGCCGAAGTAGAGAGGAAACCGGGAGCCGGTGAGTTTCGCGGCGGTCTCGAAGTCGAAGATCCCCAGACGGGCGCCCAGATCCCAGTGGGCCTGGGGGGCGAAATCGAAGGCGGGCACCTCGCCGACGACGCGCACCACGGGGTTGTCGGATTCGTCGCGCCCCACGGGGACGCTGGCATGGGGCAGGTTGGGGATGTTGAGGAGCATCTGGCGCAGCTGCGTCTCGGCCTCGGCCAGGGCGCCCTCGAGGTGCTTGATGGTGGCGGAGACCTCGCGCATCTCGCCCACCAGCACCCCGGCGTCCGCGCCGGTCTTTTTCAGGCCGGCGATCTCCTCGCTGACCACGTTGCGCCGGTGGCGCAGCGCCTCGACCCGCTGCAAGTCTTCGCGCCGCCGGGCCTCGAGGCCCAGGAAGGCCTCCAGATCGATGTCGGTTCCCCGATGGGCCAGCGCCTGGCGCACCCGGTCGGCGTCCTGAACGATGGTCTTGATATCCAGCATGACGATTCCTAGTATTTTGAGTTTTAAATCCTGTCGGATCCCTCGCAAAGAAGCGGCGGCCGGCGGGCAAGGTCTTGAAACGATTCGAAACCTTAGTATGAACGACTCATTTAGTCAATGATTATTATAAGTTGACTTTATTTGGCGGCTTTCGTATACTGGCGGCCGTCCTCGTGTGTGATGCACGACAGCCAGCGACGCCCGCCCAGGAGGCAATTGATGGAGGATCATACGAGTGTTCATGCCGAACTTCGGCAGCAGGCACTGGCCGCTCTTGAGCAGCTGTCCACGGCGGAGCGCGAGGCGCGAACCCGGGCGATTGAAGCCCGCCTCTTCGATTTTGCCAATTTCCTCGAGGCGCGCATTGTGATGATGTATCTGCCGGGACCAGGAGAAGTCGATACCCGCGACATGATTCGCCGGGCCCTGGACTACAACAAGATCGTGGTGCTGCCCGAGTTCTCGCAGCAGCGCAAAGAGGTGCGGCTGCTGAAGATCGACAATCTGGAGGCCGATCTGTGCAGCGATGCCTCCGGCCTGGCCGGGCCGGATCCCCAGCGCTGCCGCCAGGTGCCGCTGGACGTGGTCGACATCGCCATTTTACCGGCGGTGGCCCTGGACGAAAAGGGGGGGCGCATCGGCCGGGGAGACCGCTCTTTCGACCGCCTGATCCCCCTGCTGGCGGTGACCACCCGCAAGGTGGCGCTGGGTTTCGAGGAACAGATCCTGCCGCAGATACCCATGGAATCCCACGACAAGTTCGTCGACATCATCATCACCAATCAGCGGACCATCTACAAGATTTGAGTGCCGTTCAAGCGGCCGCCGCCCAGCCAGACGAATGGGGTCATGACCCAGGAACCGGTGAAATTCAAAAGACAGCGCGAAGAGATGGTCCGGTCCCAACTCATGGCCCGCGGCATCAGCGATGCCAAGGTGCTGGCGGCCATGGGCCGGGTGCCGCGGCACCGGTTTGTCAGCGAAGCCCTGATGGACCAGGCCTACGGCGATTTCCCGCTGCCCATCGGTGATCAGCAGACCATCTCCCAGCCGTACATCGTGGCCCAGATGACCCAGGCGCTGGAACTGCGGCCTTCGGATCGGGTGCTCGAAATCGGCACCGGCTCCGGCTACCAGGCCGCCGTTCTGGCCGAAATCGTGGCCAAGGTCTATACCGTCGAGCGCATCTACAACCTCTATCAGCGCTGCCGCAAGCTTTTCGACGCGCTTCGCTATCACAACATCGTCATGCGCTACGCGGACGGCACCACCGGCTGGTCCGATGAGAGCCCCTTCGATGCCATCATCGTCACCGCCGGGGCCCCGGGAATCCCCGAGGTGCTGGTGCGGCAGTTGGCCTGCGGCGGGCGCATGGTCCTGCCGGTGGGGGATCCTTACATTCAGGAACTGTGCAAACTGACCCTCACCTCCGAGGGGCTGGTGAAATCCCGGCTGGGCGGCTGCCGTTTTGTCAAGCTGGTGGGCGAGTATGGCTGGAAAGACTAGCCCATGACCTGGAAAGAGGCCTTTTTGGCCAGCCCGGGCCCCAGGAACGGCAAAGCGGCGCTGATCCTGGGCCTCAAGGGGCTTCTCATGGGCACCGCCGATATCATTCCGGGAGTTTCGGGCGGCACCATCGCCCTGATCACCGGAATCTACGGGCACCTGCTGGCGGCCATCAAGTCCGCCGACCTCAAGGCCCTGGGACTCCTCTTGAAGGGCGATTTCAAAGGCGCCGCGGCCCGGCTGCACCTGAGGTTCCTGCTGCCCCTGCTGCTGGGCATCGGCACCGCCATTTTGGCCTTCGCCCGCCTGATGAGCTACCTGCTGCGGGATCACCCCATCGTCGTGTGGAGCCTCTTTTCGGGATTGGTGGCCGCCTCGGTGGTCGTGGTGGCCGCCCGGATTTCCCGCTGGCGCCTGGCGCCCGCGGCGGCCCTGGGGGCCGGATTGGGCGTCGCCTGGTGGATTGTCCACCAGGTCCCCATATCCACCCCGGAAACCTGGGACGTCATTTTTTTTTCCGGCATGCTGGCCATCTGCGCCATGATCCTGCCGGGCATCAGTGGCGCCTTCATCCTGCTGATTCTGGGCAAGTACGCCTTCATCACCGGAACCCTGAAAAACCCCTTTCTGCCCGCCAACCTGGCGGTGATCGCGGTCTTCGGCGCCGGCTGCCTGACGGGAATCCTCCTGTTTTCCCGGATCCTGCACCGCCTCCTGGACCGGCACCATGACCCCACCATGGCCTTTCTCACGGGCCTCATGGCAGGCACCCTGCCGCGCTTGTGGCCCTGGCAGGAGGCGGTGGCAACCCGCCTCATCGACGGCCAGCGCCATGTCATCGCCACCCGCAGCGCCCTTCCCGAGGAGATGGGCAGCGCCCTGCTGGCCCTGGCCTTTTTTACCGCTGGCGCCGCGGCGGTGCTGGCCATCGAGCGCCTCTCCCGGCAGCGACGGCCATCGCCTGCCGCTTGCGGTGACGCTGGCGCGGATTAAAGGCTAAAGCGGCCGGCCGTGCGCGCCCGGGTCGCCCATCACATCCCGCAGGAATTGGGCGAAGATCCGCCCCAGGGGGGAAGGGGTGCGCTGGCGGTGACGGGTGAGCAGAAAGGATCGTTTCAGGACCAGCCCCTGCACCGGCAGGGCAACGAGGGTGCCCCGGGCCAGTTCTTCGGCCACCGCGATGGGCGAGAGGATCGAAACCCCGACCCCGCTCTTGATGGCCTGGATCACCGCTGCGGTATTGCCCATCTCGGCGACGATGCGAAGCTGGTCCAGGGACATTCCGGCCCGCTGCAGGCCGGCCTCCAGGGCCGCCAGGGTCCCCGACCCCGGTTCACGAACCACAAAGGGGTGATCAGCCAGTTCCGCCGGAGTGACCTGGGCATGCGCTGCCCACGGGTGGCCGGCGGGCACCACCAGACGCAATTCGTCTTCGTGCAGCGCTTCCTGCACCGCCGCCGGATCGGCGCTGCAGGACCCGATGACCCCGATTTCCAGATCCCCGCCCAGCACTCGCTCCAGGATCTGCTGGCTGTCGGCGATTTGCAGCGAGACCTGCACCTGGGGGTACCGGCGTGTAAATCCACCGATCACGGCCGGCAGGAGGTAGGTCCCGGGGATGGTGCTGGCCCCCACCCGCAGATGGCCGCGGGTGGCCCCCAGGTGCGCCGCCATGGCGGCCTCGGTTTCATCGCTCAGCGCCATCAGCTTCAGGGCATAGCCCTGGAGGACGCTTCCGGCGCTGGTGGGCAGGGCCTCTTTGGCCAGACGATCGATGAGGCGGCAGCCGAAATGCCGCTCCAGGGCCTGAATGTGGCTGCTGATGGTCGGCTGGGAGAGGTGGATGGCGTGCGCCGCCCGGGAAAAGCTCCGGTGTTCAATGACCTTGCAGAAGATTCGCAGCTGCCATAGATCCATGGGACATGCCGGCCTTTGATGATCGCCAAGCGCCATGGCCCCTTGCGGGGGCCGCACCTTTGAAGGACCCGCCAGCCCCGATCAGCGCCCGGATCCGTCTTTAGGGGGGCATTGGGCGAATTTTTCGGTAAGGCGGCGCTTGACCATGGGCGGCACCATGTCGGCGATGTCGCCGCCGAATTTGGCGGCCTCCTTGATGATCGAACTGCTGGTGAAGATCCAGCGCAGCCCGGTCATCAAAAAGACCGTCTGCACCTCACGGTTGAGCTTGCGGTTCATCAAGGCCAGCTGGAATTCGTATTCGAAATCGCTCACGGCCCGCATGCCCCGCAGGATGGCATGGGCGCCGCGACGGCTGGCGTAATCCACCAGCAGCCCGTCGAAGGCGTCCACCTCGACGTTCTGGAAATCGGCCAGCACGGTGCGCAGCATGTCCAGCCGCTCGGGCACGGTAAACAGGGCCTTCTTTCCGGGGTTATGCAAAATGGCGACAATGATGCGATCGAACAGCTTCAACCCGCGTTCGACGATGTCCAGATGGCCGTTGGTCACCGGATCGAACGATCCGGGATAGATGGCGATATGCTGCATGCGTAAAGCGCTCCCGGGGCCTGATCAGTTGCAGGAGCGGCACGGGGTCGGTTGGCCCCCGGGGGGGGCCAGGGGCCCCGGGCAAGCCGGCCCGGAATCCGCTGCAGCGCCACCCTGTGGACCAGCCGTGCCGCCAAAATGCGCTCTCATAGCACGCGGCTCAAAAAAGACACAAGGCTTTTCCCATAGCGGCGCTGGTCTTCCAGGCGCCAGGCGGTCGCCAAAGGCGGCAGACTTTCCGCGGGCGCGTGCTCGATAACGATCATGGCCTGGGCGGACAGGCGCGCCGACCGGGTCCAGCAGGCCAGGGCCGCGGCCACCAGGCCCTGGGCATAGGGCGGATCCATGAAGACCAGATCGCAAACCGGCAGGCCGATCCGGGGCGGCGGCGTCTGGCAGGCATCCCCACGAAGCACCCGGCCCCGCCCGGCGAAACCGCAGGCCTCCAGGTTGCGCCGGATCAGTGCCGCCGCCGCGGCACGCTGGTCGATGAACCAGGCGGCGGACGCGCCGCGGCTCAGGGCCTCGATGCCCAGGGCGCCGGTTCCGGCAAACAGATCCAGCACCACGGCCTGCTGGATCCGCGGACCGAGGATGTTGAAAATGCTTTCGCGCAGCCGGTCGGCCGTGGGGCGGATGGACCGGTCCGCGGGGGCAAAGAGGCGCTTTCCGCGCCGCTGGCCGGCGATGACGCGCAATCGAGGCTCCTTTTCAGGTGTCTTCTTCCAGTCCCCTGAGCTTTTTGTGCAGATAGCTGCGCGTGACCCCGATGGCCTCGGCGGTGCGGGTGATGTTGAAATTCTGCTCCTGGAGTTTGCGCTGGATGAAAGACTCCTCGAAGCTGCGCCGCGCCGCTTTGAGGTTTTCAGCGGTGAACGGATCGACGGCCGCCTCGTCGAGCTCGGAAAAGTCCCGGTAGGCGGCGGGGATATCGGCCAGGTCGATGACCTCCTTTTCCACCAGGATGTCGAGCCGCTCCACCAAATTGCGCAGTTCGCGGACATTGCCCGGCCACGCATGGCGTCCCAGGGCCGCCACCGCCTCGGGGGTAATCGTCTTGGCCCGGCTGCCGTTCTGGGCGGCAATCTCCTGGAAAAAAATGTCCACCAGGACCGGGATGTCCTCCGGCCGCTGGCGCAGCGGAGCGATCTGAATCGGAATCACGTTGAGCCGGTAGTAGAGGTCTTCGCGGAACTGGCCCGCGGCGATGGCCTGTTCCAGGTTCTTGTTGGATGCGGCGATCACCCGCACGTCCACGGTGAGGGTGCGGCTTCCGCCGACGCGCTGGAACTGATATTTTTCCAGAAACTCCAGGATCTTGCCCTGGGTCTTGAGGCTCATGTCGCTGATTTCGTCCAGAAACAAAGTGCCGCCGTGGGCCAGCTCGAAGCGGCCCCGCTTCTTGGGCGTGCTGGGGTCGAAAGCCTCTTTTTCATGGCCGAACAACTCGCTCTCGATCCTCTCCTCGGGAATCACGGCGCAGTTGACCACGACCAGGGGGTGGTCGGCTCTCGGGCTCAGATGGTGAATCGTGCGGGCCACCAGTTCCTTGCCGGTGCCGTTTTCGCCGGTGATCAGCACCGAGGCGGCCTTGGGGGCGGCTGCGGCGATGATCTTGCGCAGCTCGCGGGTGGCGGGGCTGTGCCCGCTGATGGCGTTTTTCTCGATGGTCTTTTTGCGCAGATATCGGTTTTCTTCCTCCAAGCGCTTGAAATTCAAAGCGTTGTTGATGGAAACGATCAGTTTTTCGATGGACAGGGGCTTTTCGATCATGTCGAAGGCCCCGTGCTTGACGGCGGTAACCGCCGTTTCGATGTTCCCATGCCCCGTGATGATGACCACCGGCAGAAACGGGTGCTGTTTTTTGATCTCCCGCAAGGTCTCGATCCCGTCGATCCCGGGCATCCAGATGTCCAGGACCACCAGGTCCGGCGCCTGGGCCTCGATCTGCTTGAGGGCCTCGTAGCCGTTGGAGGCCGTGATGACCTCGTAGCCCTCGTCACCCAGCAGACCGCCGAGGGACTGGAGGATGGACGGTTCGTCGTCAACGATCAGAATGGATGGGAACATCGGCGCTCCTCGATTCTAGTGCATCTCGATGGCGAATTTCTCCGCTTCCCTCTAACCGCCTCAGGCCGGAAGTTCAATCACGAATTTGGCCCCCCGCGGCAAATTGCTCTCGGCCCGGATGGTGCCGCCGTGCTCTGAAAGGATGGTGTTGACGATGGTCAACCCGAGCCCCATGCCGCTCTTCTTGGTGGAAAAATTGGGCTCGAAAAGCCGTGAACGGTTCTTGAGGGGAATCCCCATGCCGTCATCGGCCACCTCGATGAGAACCAGGGCGTTTTCCGGGTCGTGGGACAGGGTCACGGTCACCGTGCCGGATCGGCGCACCGCGGTCACGGCATTGTCCACCAGGTTGATGAGCGCCTGCTTGATCTGCTGGCGGTCCAGGTGAAGGGTCGGGATCG
Organism: uncultured Desulfobacteraceae bacterium; assembly: GCA_937982505.1. Taxonomy (GTDB): domain Bacteria; phylum Desulfobacterota; class Desulfobacteria; order Desulfobacterales; family UBA2174; genus UBA2174. Next base: position 46,790 of record CALJLV010000065.1, read on the forward strand.
GATTGCGGATGTGGATGCCGAAGCGCACCTGCTCGTAGCCCTCGCGGTACAGGGCGATGGTCTCCTCGACGATGGGCGCCAGCTCGCAGGGTTCGCGCACCGCGGCCGGAAACCGGGCAAAGGCGGAAAATTCGTTGACCATGTTGCGGATCAGCTCCACATGGTCGATGATCATGCGCACGCACTCCTCGAATACCGGTTCGTTGAGGCGCGCGGCATACTTGCGCTTGAGGCGCTGGGCGGACAGGGTGATGGGCGTGAGCGGGTTCTTGACTTCGTGGGCGATGCGGCGCGCCACCTCCCGCCAGGCCGCCATGCGCTGGGCCTTCTCCAGTTCGGTAAGGTCGTCGAACACGCAGACCACGCCCATGTGACGGTTGCTGTCGTCGGTCAACGCGCTGGCATGGGCCATGAAACTGCGCGGCTGGCCGGCCACCGTGACCGCGAGGGGAATCTCCAGGGTTTCTTCCGGCGCGCTGCGCAGGCGGTCCACGACCTCGGCGGCCATCTCCAGCAGCTCCCCTGAAAGGACCTCTGGAAAGGGGCGATCGAGAATTTGGCCGGCCCGCAGATCGAGCATTCGTTCCGCCGAAGGGTTGAAATTGGTGATACGGCCGTCGGCGGACACCGAAATCACCCCCGCGGAAACGTTGCGCAGCAGAATCTCCATGTACTGCCGGCGCGCCTCGATTTCCACGTTGCGCTCGCTCAGGGTGCGCGCCGAAGCCTCGAGCTGCTCGCGGCTGGTGCGCAGATCGCGGGTCATCTGGTTGAAGGCATCCACCAGGCTGCCGATCTCGTCGTCGGCGGGTGCGGCAATGGAGAAGCCCAGATCGCCCTCGGCCACCCGCCGGGTCCCTTCCGCCAGCTGGCGCAGTGGGATGGTGATGGTCTTGGCCAGGAAAAAGGCGAACCAGAGGGCGCAAAAGACCACCAGCAGCCCCACTACGGACAGGGTGATGTAGTAGGTGATGCGGATCGGCTCCTTGAGCAGTTTGATCTGCTGATACTCGGCGAAGCCTCGGGAAATGGAATCCAGCTTGAGCGACAGCTCGGGATCGATGACATGACCGAGGGCCACATAGGCTTCGGCCTCACCACGCCCGACCCCGAAAGGCACCGTGGCGATGGTGCGCAGCAGCTCACCGTAGGCCGCCGTGTGGGTGACCGTGCGCACCCCTCCGGGCGGGATCTCCGCCAGCAGTTCCTCGCTGGACAGCACCGGAAGCTGCCCCCCGCCGGGATTGTCGGCAACCGCCAGGTCGATCCGCCGGGCCCCCGGATCGTAGACCTCCACGCCGTGGACATTGAAGGCCCGCTGGACCACGTGGATATAATTGTTCAGGTTCTTGCGGCGGCTGACCTCCATGTATCTCTTGACCCGGATCTGATAGGCCACCCGTTCGAGAAAAAAACGATTGGTGGCTTCGGCCCGCTGGTAGATCTGCTGTCCCACGGTCAGCGAATTGGCCAGCGCCTGCTCCACCGGCACATTGAACCAGAATTCAATGCTGGTGGTGATGAAGTTGATGGCGAAGAAAAACAGAATCGAGGTGGGCATGAGGGTCAGGGCGATGAAGGCCACCACCAGACGGGTGCGCAGCCTGGCCCCCATGATGCGCCGGCGGCGTTCGTAGAGCAGCTTCACCAGGTTGCGGAAAACCAGAAATATCAACAAGATGAGAAGGATCAGGTTGATATTGATGACGATGAACATCAAGATGGTGTTGGACACCGGGATCCCGGCCCCGAAGCGCAGAATTTGGGTTTCCGCGTAGGTCAGGACCGCCATCAACACCAGAATGGCGACGATCAGGATTTTCTCGCGGCGGCGGCGGTGGCGTTCGTCCTCGGACAACACCTGCCCGCCAGGCTTGACGGAACCGGGGATCATGGCCAATGGCGGCGACAGGGGCCGCAGGGCCCCTGGTCAGTAAATCCTGGTCAGTAAATAAAGTCGACGGTGTACCAGTCGGTCTCGAAATCCCACATGGACAAGAAAAAAAGCACGTGGTGCAGGTAGAAAGGCAGGGTCAGCCGGCTCAGCTCGGCCTTGGCCCGCAACTGATACTGCCTCCCCTTTTCGAGCTGGTGAAGGGCCGCCACCTTCAGCCCTTCCACCGAGGTCATCCACTGGATAGCCTCTTCCAGGGACCGCGTCACCCGGGGCTTTCCCGGCTCCCAGGAGCGCATGACGGTAAACTCCTCCTTGAGCGTCTCGTAGCGCAGCGTGTGGGTCACGGTAATGTCGGCGATCCGGCGGTCGAGCCAGAAGCGGCGCACCTCGTGGAGGGAGGTCAGAAAGGAGAAGCTGGCCGGCACGCCCCCACGGATGGCCTCGAGGGTCTCGGGGCGAAAGGCCCCTTCGACCCTCAGGTAGATCAGCAGGTCATCCCGGGTATTGGTGACCGTGAAATCGGTGAGGCGGGCTTCCTGGGCATAGCCGCCGGGGGGCCCCAAAAGAGGTGCCAACAGGCAGAAGCAGGCCAACAGGATGCGTCGCGAAACCGTCATGGTCGTCCATTCCAGGCTTTGTCAAGCCCGTTGCGGCGGCCGCCAGGATGCCGGCCCCCGCCGCCGGCTCAGCCGGCGCACCCCGCCATGGGTTGCGGCGCGCGGGCGCGCGCGACGGATGCCACCGCATCCTTTGGGGCGAGGATGGTACGGGTTTCCCATGCGTCTTTGCGCGCAAAAAAATGCTTGATGAACGCGTGGTTGAGGGCATGGCCGGATTTTTCGACCACCACATGGCCCATGAGGGGCATGCCCAGAAGGGAAAAATCCCCGATGCAGTCCAGGATCTTGTGCCGTACGAACTCGTCGGCGAAACGCAGCCCGCCCTCATTGAGAACCCGGTCCTGGGCCACCACCACGGCATTGGCCAGACTACCTCCCCTGGCCAGGCCGTAGCGCTGCATGACCTCCAGGTCCTGCAGCAGGCCGAAGGTGCGGGCGCCGGCGATCTCCCGGGCAAAGACCGCATCGCAGACCTCCACGGTGAGCGACTGGCGGCCGATGATCGGATGATCGTAGGCGATGGCGCAGGTGATGGTGTAGGTGTCGGCCGGATACAGGCTGACCGCCTTGCCGTTTTCCCGCAGGATGATGGGCTCCTTGACCACGAAGTAGCAGCGCGGCCCGGGTTGAGCGACGATTCCCGCCGCCATCAGCTCCCGGGTGAAGGGACCGGCGCTGCCGTCCATCACCGGCACCTCGTAGGCATCCAGCTCCACCCGGGCATTGTCGACGCAAAGACCGGCAAAGGCCGCCATGAGATGCTCGATGGTGGAAACGATGAATCCGTTGTAGCCGATGACGGTGGCCTGACTGGTGTCCACCACGCGGTTGAAATGAGCCGTGATTCCCGGCGAGTCGGACAGATCGGTGCGGAAAAACTTGATGCCGTGGTTCACTGGCGCCGGCAGAATGGTCAGGTTGACGGTCTTGCCCGAATGCAGACCGACACCGCGACATCGAACCGGGTGGGCCAGGGTGCGTTGCTGCAGGTAAGGGAACATAGGATTACCGCTTGGCGGGGCGCCGGTTGGGGCGGCCCGCGCACCCAGGCCGACCGGATGGCGCCGGCGCCCGTGACGCGACGCCGGTGCTGCTCCGACCGGCCTGGATGCAAAAGTTTTGTTTACAATCAAAGACGTTACATTGTACTAAAATATCGCCTTGTAGCGCAGGATTCCCCTGTTTGGCAAGCGATTCCGACACAGACCGTCCGGCATGGGGCGGATCGATGCGGCCCATCGCGTTCCCGAAGGCCCCCCGAGCAGGGCCTTCGGGCATCGGGCGGCCGCTGCGGGGGGTTCACAGGGAGGCGTTTTGCTGGCCAAGGTACACAGCAGTGCGGTGATGGGCATCGATGCCTATCTGGTGGAAGTCGAGGTGGACATCGCCCCGGGGCTGCCCGCCTACACCACCGTGGGGCTGCCGGAAACGGCGGTCAAGGAGAGCAAGGAGCGGGTCAAGGCGGCCATCGTCAATTCGGGCTATGAATTTCCCGACGACCGGATCACGGTCAACCTGGCGCCGGCCAGCATCAAGAAGGAAGGCACCGGCTTCGATCTGCCCGTTGCCCTGGGAATCCTGGCCGCCACCGGCATCGCGCCCCAGGCGCGCATGGAACGCTACCTGGTGCTGGGTGAACTCTCCCTGGACGGCCGGATCAAGGCGGTCAAGGGATCCTTGCCCATGGCCCTGCGCGCCCGGGCCGCCGGCATGGCCGGCATCATCGTCCCGCGCGAAAACGGCTCCGAGGCGGCCGTGGTGGGTGATATCGACGTGTTTCCAGTGGTCGACCTGCCCCAGGTGGTGGAATTCTTGCGCGGCATGGCGGCCGTTCCGCCACTGCGGCTCGACGTGGCGGCCCTCTTTGCCGAGCAGGCCCACGATGCGGGGGACTTTTCCGAGGTCATGGGCCAGGAGTACGTCAAGCGCGCCATGGAAGTGGCCGCGGCCGGAAGCCACAATCTGTTGATGATCGGCCCGCCGGGTTCGGGCAAAACCATGCTCGCCAGGCGGCTGGTGACCATCCTGCCGCCCCTCAGTTTCGCCGAGGCCATCGAGACCACCAAGGTCTTCAGCGTGGTGGGGCTGCTCACCGAGGGACGCCCCCTGGTGACCCGGCGCCCGTTTCGCGCCCCGCATCACACCATCTCCGACGCCGGTCTCATCGGCGGGGGACACATTCCGCGTCCCGGGGAGGTGAGTCTGGCCCACAACGGGGTCCTCTTTCTCGACGAGCTGCCCGAGTACAAGAAGCATGTCCTGGAAGTGCTGCGCCAGCCCCTGGAGGACCTGAAGGTGACCATCGCCCGGGCCGCCTCGACGTTGACCTACCCTTCGGCGGTGATGCTGGTGGCGGCCATGAATCCTTGCCCCTGCGGCTTTCTGGGCGATGAGCGCCATGAGTGCCGCTGCAGCCACACCCAGATCCACCGCTACCGCTCCAAGATTTCCGGCCCCCTGCTGGACCGCATCGACATCCATGTGGAAGTGCCGGCCGTGGCCTACCGGGAGCTGGCCGGCCAGGGGGTCCGCGGTGCCTCCTCGGCCGAGATGGCCCGGCGGGTGGCCGAGGCGCGCCAGCGCCAGACCCAACGCTTTGCCGGCACCCCGATCCACTGCAACGCCCAGATGCGGAGCCGGCACATCCGTCGCTTTTGCCCCGTTGACGCCGGCGGCCACCAGCTGCTGGAAAACGCGGTGGACCGCCTCGGCCTCTCGGCCCGGGCCTACAACCGCGTGCTCAAAATCGGTCGCACCATCGCCGATCTGGAGGCCAGCGACGCCATCACGCCGCGCCACATCGGCGAGGCGATCCAGTACCGCAGCCTGGACCGCCGCAAGTTTGCCCTGGGCTGACCGAAGGCGTCAGGCGCTGGTGGCGGATCAAAACTTCGGCGTCCCCCACAGCTTCAGGACCCGGATCAGGGCCAGGCACCCCACCAGCAGAACCGCAAAGACCAGGCAGGTCAGCCCCACGCTCCAGTGCCACCAGACCGGGGCGTTGACCAGCACCATGCTGCCCACGATGATCGGCACCGCCAACACGTTCATCAGCCCGATTTCGATGGCCACCGGAGTCTTGAATTCCGGATCGACGATGCGCAGCAGCAGCAGGCCGCTAGAGACGGTGCCGGTGCAGGTGCCGTAGATGGTCAGGGTCCGCTCCAGGGCCAGGTCGTCGAGGCGCCGGCCCAGATAGACCACGACAACGGTGGTCGCCACCCCACTGGACAGGCACATCACGGTGATGGGCAGAAGGTACTGCCAGACCACCACGACCTGGATGGCCATCACCGTGGCCACGATCAGATAATCCACCGACCACCCGGTGATCCGGCGCTGGATGCCCGGATCGATGAGATGATCGATGCCCAGGCGGGCCATGAGCACCCTGAGCCCCAGGGCGATCGCCATTCCGAAAAAGAAGAAGAAGCCCCAGAGAATCTGCCCGGCGTCGGGCGGCAGAAACCGCCCCAGCCCGACGACGAATCCGTAGGTGAGCACATAGACCAGCCCGATCAGGGCCGCCTGAAAAGCGAGGGTGTCGATGTTGCCCGAGTGCATCGTCATCTGACCGGCCGTCTCGCGGGACTGGCCCCGGCCGACGATCCCCGTGAGCACTTCGGCGGGGAGGGTCCCGTCCCCGTGCCGGGCCAGGCCGCGACGCAGGCCCCAGTTGGCCAGCGGCACCCCCACGAAGAAGGCGAAGAAGAACCCCACGGCGGCAAAGGTCAGGCCGATGGTCGCGGCGTGGCGGAAACCGAATCCTTCCCAGACCTTGCCGATGGAAAGGGCCTGGCCGGGCCCCTCGGTGAAGCCCAGGGGCGCGAAAAAGCCGAAAGTAGCGAACAGTTCCTGGCCGAAGAAGCCGAAGCCGATCACGCAGAGTCCGCCGATCACCGCCTGCAGGGGCAGGGTCACCCCTTCGATCAGGGCCATCCACAGCGGCCCCCTGAGCCTGCCGCCGCGGGGTGGACCGTGGCTTTCTGAGGGGTCGGCCCGCGTCAGGCCGACGGAGATGAAGGAAATGTTGAAGAGATGAAACGCGAAGGATTCGATCTGCTTGACGTCCAGACTCACCAGCCCCGTGCTGACGACGGCCAGCCCGATGACACCGCCGATGAGGCAGCTGGGAAAGAGGAACTTCTGCAGCCAGACCACCCTGGCCCGCAGCCAGACACCCACGAGCAGCACGATGGACAGGGTACCGAAAACCATAAACGCCCCGAACGGAAAAGGACTTTGCATGAAAGACCCCCCTTTTTGGGACCTTGACCGGTTGGCCGGGAAAAAGGCGCCACGGGCGCCGATCCGTTGCGGGTGCCGTTTCTTCCAGGGACCGCTGGCCGTCCAGGGCGGATCTTGCAGATTCCGGCCCGCCCTGGACAGGACCCCGGCAAGCGTCCCCCGGCACCGTGCGCGGGCGCTAGCCGCCCAGCAGTTCCTTGACGATGGCGCTGGCCCGCTTCATGTCGACCTGGGGATTGCCCTTGACGGCTGCCATCACCTGCCCCACGGCCTTGGGCGACTTTTCGGCCAGCGCGTCCACGATGGGCTGCAGGAGGCGGCGCAGATCATCGTCCGCAAGCCGCCGTGGCAGGTAGGCGTCCAGGATCTCGTTTTCCGCCCCGAGTTTGGCCACGGTTTCGGCCCGGCCGGCCGCCATGGCCTCTTCGTTGTTTTTGATGAACTTGCGGATCTTGGCCAGCACCTCCTCCTCGGTGGGATCCCGGGCCGCCTCCCGGCGGGCGTCGGAGCGGGCCTCGCCGATCACGGTGGCCAGCAGGGTGGCGCGGGTCTTGTCGCCGGCCTTGAAGGCCGCCAGGCGGTCGCGGGTCAGTTTTTCCAGTACGCTCATGACAACCTCCCTGGACTCAGAGTCCCGGCACCGGATCCCCTGTCCCGGCGCTGGAACGGCCATGGGAGCAGGAGAAAAAACCGGTGTCCTGCCCCCCGTTGGGCTTTGCGGCGTCCGTCCGGCAAAGCGGCGGCGTCGGAAACCGACTCATTTCAGGCACCATGCTCCCCCGTCAGGGCCACGGCCAGCATGACCCCCAGGATGGCCACGCTTTCCATGTCCAGATAGGCGGACGCCCGGCGTTCGAAAATCAGGCGGCACGCGGCGTCGAACTCGGGGTCGGCATCGTTGAAGAGCAGGAAAACGGGAATCCGCGGCAGGGCTGGAATCCGCACGGCCACGTCATAGGGAAGGTTCCCGTCCAGCGGCTGGCCGCCGATTCGCCCGCAGCGCGCCGCCAGTTCCGGGACGCGCCCCGCGAACGCCCGGGCAATGGGGATTTCGGCGTTGCGTTCAAAATAGCTCACCAGGGGGGCGGCGTCGGGAAATTCCCGGTAGGCGGACCAGGCCGGGTCCGGCGAAACCTCCACGGGATCCGCGAGCAGGTAGCGGGCCGCCACCACCAGCACCTCGAAGGGCGCCTGACGGCCGTCGGCCGCCAGGAGGCGCCCCGCTTCGAAACGGTAGGTCCGGCCCAGAACGGGAAGGATGACGGACCGGTCCCGGACTTCGAGGCCCAGCCGGGGCCCCAGATCCGACACAGACAGGTTTTCCAGGCGCTGAAGGTAATAACGGGCCGTCTCTTGGAAAACGGGGGCTTTCTTCATGGTGGACTCCCCTGGGGCATCCATGGAACCGGGGGTGCCGAGGGTCAAAGCGCCTCGCTGAGGCCCCGGCCTTGGGCGGGCCCCGCGAGACGCCAGCCGTTGACCAGGTGAACCGGGCACCCCGGAAGGCCGCAATGGCCCGGCACGATGGGCAGGCCCGCCCGTCCTGGCAGCGGCGCCGGCTTGACGGTCCGGGGTGATGACGGCCAAACCGAAGGAGGGATCATAGCCCAACCAGGGTCCCTTGCCAATCCCCACAGGCCAGAGGCCAGCCGCCGTTTGCACTGCCACCGGGAGCCGGTTTGTGATACGATGCCCGCAGGCAGCCTGCCGGGGCGCTGCGCGACCCGCCACGAAACCTTCACGCGCCAGGGACGCAGGGCGTCCGGCGCGGCTTTTCGCCCATGAGGAGGCACCGCATGATCCGTCCGTCACGCACCGCCGTTTTGGCCGCCGCGGCCTTCTGGCTCTGGGGCTGTGCCACCGCCTACCAGAGCAAGCCGCTTCCCTTCAAGCCGCCCGAGGCCCATGCCAACGCCACCGACGTGGCCGGGGTCCGTATCGGGGCCCAGGCCTACAGCGACCCCCAAACAGCCGCCGAAACCTTCGGGTTTGACGTCATCGGCGCCGGGATGCTCCCGGTGATGGTGGTCCTCGACAACCAGAGCGGCCAGCCGGTGCACATCCATGCCGACCAGTCATTTCTCGAGGACGCCGCCGGCAACCTCTGGCCGGTGCTCAGCCGCCAGAACGCCCAGGAACGGGCCGCGCGCTTCTCCAAAACCCGCGAAATTTTCAAGGAGGGGGCCTATGCCGGATTTCTGGGAGCGGCCGCCGGCGGTCTGGTGGGCGCGGCCATCGGCATTGTCAGCGGGGAAAACGTGGCCGTCGCGGCCGGCAAGGGGGCGGCCATGGGGGCCGCCGCCGGGGCGGTCCTGGGCGGCACCCGGGGCTACGGCCAGGATCGGACGGGCCGGGATGTCCAGGCCGACATGGAGGCCCGGTCCATCGAAAACGTGGCCGTCGAACCGGGCACCCTGGCCCACGGGCTCCTGTTTTTCCCGGCCGAGGCCGGCCAGGTTCGGCAGCTGCGGCTGCAGGTGCGCGACGTGCACGGCGGGCGCGCCCACACGGCCCGGCTGGCCCTGTGACCCCCTCGCCCATGCGAACCTGCTCCGCCCTTTGCTGGATCCTCGTGGCCCTGAGCATCGGACTGGTGCTGCTCATGGGGGCCGTGCCCCCGGTGAGCCGGGACGCCCTCAACCACCATCTGCTGGTGCCCAAGCGCTATCTGGCCGCCGGCGCCATCCATGAAATCCCCGAGGTGCCTTTCTCCTACTACCCGATGAACCTGGAGATGCTCTACCTCGGGGCCCTGTGGCTGGGCAGCGAGATCCTGCCCAAGTACATCCATTTCGCCTTTGCCCTCCTGACGGCTTTTTCACTGCACCGCTATCTCGTGCGCCGCCTGGAGGCGGCCTGGGCCGCCGTGGGCGTCTGTTTCTTTCTGACCCTGCCGGTGATCCTGCGCCTCTCGGTGACGGTCTACGTCGACCTGGGGCTGATCTTTTTTTCCTGGATGGCCCTGGTCCATTTCCTCTACTGGGTGGAAAAAGGATGGAATCGACGTGATTTCGTGATCTCGGCGGCCTGCTGCGGCCTGGCCCTGGGAGTCAAGTACAACGGCCTTGTCACCCTGCTGATCATGAGCGCCTGCGTCGCCCTGTCCTACGCCCGCCAGCAGGCCGCAAAACCCCGGGCGGGGGCCGCCGCCCTGGGGCTGGCCGGGCTTTATGCCGCCGTCAGCCTGCTCTGTTACGCGCCCTGGGGAATTCGTAACCTGATCTGGACCGGCAACCCGCTGCACCCGCTCTACGGCTCCCTGTTCAGGCTGCTCGGCGGTGCGGAAGGGACCTCCGGAGCGCTGGCGGCGGTCAGCGTCTACGGCCACAGCTTGAGCCACTTCACCTACCGGGCCCTGATCCATGGGGAATCCGGATGGGAGATGATCCTGATTCCCCTGCGCATCTTCTTTCAGGGGGCTGACGATACACCCCGGTACTTCGACGGGGTCTTGCACCCCTTCCTGCTGCTGCTGCCCCTGGTGGCCCTCTTCGCCAGCCACGGGGCCGCCCCGCGGCAGCGACGGGAAACCGGTTTTCTGCTCTTCTTTGCGGTCCTGACCATCCTGATCGTCTTCGTGCAAACCGACATGCGCATCCGCTACGTGGCCCCGGCCGTTCCCGCCCTGGTGGTTCTCTCGGTCTTCGGCCTGCAATCGGCGCTGGCGGCGGCGGAGCGGCGCTGGCCGGCAGTGGCCTGGAAACCGGCCATCCTGCCCCTGGTGCTGGCCGGCCTCATGGCGCCCAACGTCATCTATGCCCGCCAGCTTTACGCCGCCATCGACCCAATCCCGTTTCTCACCGGCCGCACGGACCGCGCCACCTACATCGCCGCCCGCCGACCGGAATTCGTGCTTCTGGACCATGCCAACCGCCACCTGGACGACCGGGCGCGGCTGCTGTCGCTGTTTCTCAGCGGGCGCCACTATTACTGCGACCGGCCTATCCGGGAAGCGCCCGGCATCTTGCTTCAGGCCATGCGCCAGGCCGCTTCGGACCGGGACGTAGCCGCCGCTCTGCGGTCCGCGGGATACACCCATCTGGTATTCAACGCCCCCTTGCTCAACCGCTGGCTCAACGACAACCTGGAAGCGGCCGGGCTTTCGCTGGCGGCCTCCTTCTTCTCCCGCTGGACCCGGCCGCTGCTGGAAAACCAGGGGTATGTGCTGGTGGCCGTAGAAACCCAGGCGGCGAACTGAAAAGAGGACCCTTCGCGCATGTCCCGGCGTCTGCATCGCATCGTGACCATCGGCGGCGGCAGCGGGCAATTCACCCTGCTCAACGGCCTGCGCACCGTCGGCGACCTGCGCATCACGGCGGTGGTGTCGATGGTGGACAGCGGCGGCTCCACGGGGCGGCTGCGCGACGAACTGGGCATCCTGCCCCCCGGGGACGTGCTCAAGTGCATCCTGGCCCTTTCACCCCATGCCGATTTCGCCCGCACGATCTTTCTCAAACGCTTCCAGGCCCACCGGCGCCTGCGCGGCCACAATGCCGGCAACATGCTCCTGACCATGCTGGGCCAGTACACCGGGAGCTTTCCCGCTGGAATCCGCGCCCTGTGCGAAATCCTCGACGTGCGCGGCCAGATCCTGCCGGTGACCATGGACCGGGCCACGCTGGTGGCCGAACTGAGCGACGGCACGCGCATCTATGGCGAAGCGGCCATCGACCTGCCCGCCGGGACGCGCCACCAGAAAATCCGCGACGTCTACCTGGTGCCCCACCACCACGCCGAGATTTCGGTCCACCCGCCGGTGATCGAGGCCATCGTTAGAGCCCAGACCATCGTCATCGGGCCGGGGGATCTGTACACCAGCATCTTTCCCAACCTCATCGTCCCCGGCGTCTGCGAAGCGCTGCGCCAGGCCCCGGCCCGGCTGGTCTATACCCTGAACATCATGAACAAGTTCGGCGAAACCCACCAGTTTACCGGTCGCGACTTCGTGCGGGTGCTCGAAGCCCGGCTCCAGCGGCGATTGGACGTGGTCATCTACAATACGCGCCGGCCGCCGCCCCAGATCCTGGCCCGCTATCGCCGGTACCGATCCGAGTTCGTGGGACTCGACCCCCTGGATCCTTTCTGGGGGCCCCGGCGCCTGGTGGGCGCCGACCTGCTGGACAGCGGCGGCGGCATCGTGCGCCACGACGACCAGAAGCTGGCGGCGCTGATCGAGGGGTTGATCCGGGAAGGATGAAAAGGAGTCGGGTTTGCAGGACGGTTATGCACCTCGGACCCGGCCGACAAGCCGGACAAGTCCGACCTGCCCCAGATAGAACCTTCCGCCGGCGCTAACCGTCTTTGGCCGCGGGCTTTTCCGGCTCCCCGGCCCCATCGCGCCGGGCTTCGGCCTTGACCCGCCCCCAGCGGGCCAGACGCTGGGCCACCGTCTTTTCGTAGCCTCTTTCGCTGGGCTGATAGAACCGTTTGCCGCCCAGTTCTTCGGGCAGATAGGTCTGGGGCGTGTAGGCTTCTTTATAGTCGTGGGCGTAGCGGTAGCCGCGGCCGTAGCCCAGCGCCTTCATCAGGCCGGTGGGAGCGTTGCGGATGTGCAGGGGCACGGGCAAGGTCCCGGTGGCGTGGATCGTTCCCTGCACCTCCCCGTAGGCGGTGTAGAGGCGGTTGCTCTTGGGCGCCGTGGCCAGATAGACGGCGGCCTGGACCAGGGCCAGTTCCCCCTCGGGGCTGCCCAGCAGGCGATAGGCTTCCAGCGCCGCCATGGCCTGGTTCAGGGCGAAGGGATCGGCCAGCCCCACGTCCTCCGAGGCAAAGCGGACCATGCGCCGCGCCACGTAGAGGGGATCCTCGCCGGCGGCCAGCATGCGGCCCAGCCAGTAGAGGGCCGCATCCGGATCGCTGCCGCGAAGACTCTTGTGCAGAGCTGAAATGAGGTTGAAGTGTTCCTCGCCGTGCTTGTCGTAGCGCAGGGCCTTGCGCTGCAGGGCCTGCTCCACGTGCGGCAGGTCGATGCGCTGGGGCCCGTCGCCGCTTGTGCCGTCCCCTGCTGCGGCCAGGGCGGCGGCGATTTCGAGGCTGTTGAGGGCGTGGCGCACGTCGCCCTGGGCGGCGGCAACCAGGTGGGCCAGGGCCTCGGGGGCCAGCGTGGGACGCCGCCGGCCCAGCCCGCGTTCGACATCGGCCAGGGCCCGCTCCAGGATCTCACCGATGGTCTCGGGCCCCAGGGCCTCCAGAACGATCACCCGGCAGCGGGACATGAGGGCCGGAATCACTTCGAAGGAGGGGTTCTCGGTGGTGGCCCCGATCAGGGTGATGAGACCGCTTTCCACGTGGTGCAGGAAGGCATCCTGCTGGGCCTTGTTGAAACGGTGGATCTCGTCCACGAAAAGCACGGTGCGGCGCCGGTGAAACTGCCGCTGCTGGCGGGCCTCGTCGATCACTTCGCGAATCTGGCGCACCCCGGACAGTACGGCGGAAAACTGCATGAAATGGGCCCGCGTGGAGCGGGCCAGAAGGCGGGCCAGAGTGGTCTTGCCGCAGCCCGGCGGCCCCCAGAGGATCATGGAAAAGATCTGGTCCCGCGCTACGGCGTTGCCGATGAGGGTGCCGGGCCCCACCACCTTTTCATGACCCAGAAACTCGTCCAGGCTGCGGGGCCGCATCCGCTCGGCCAGGGGAATGGCCCCGGGGCCCTGGCTGGCCGCCTGTTCGAAAAGATCCACCGGCGATGGTCTCCACCCGGGGAAGTGGCGCCCGACGGAAGTCGAGACTGGCCTGCGGCGGTGGCCCGGCCCCGCTTCCGGTCACCGCCCTTTTCTTGCCCGGGCGCCGAATTCGATCCGCCCGCTGCGCTGGCGGAAAATCAGCCGCAATGGAATCCGATCCAGCCCCGAGGCTTGCCGGATCTGGTTGACCAGGTACCGCTGGTACGAGAAATGCACCGCCTCGGGATAGTTGACGAAGGCCACAAAGGTGGGCGGCCCGGTATCCACCTGGGTGGCGTAGTAAAACTTGAGCCGCTTGCCCTTGTGCAGCGGCGGGAGCGTGCGGGCAACGGCCTCCTCGAAGATCTTGTTCACCTGCCCGGTGCCCAGGCGCGTCCGGAACTGCCGGAAAACGTCGTCCGCCAGCGGAAAGATCCGGGGCACACGCTGGCCCGTATGGGCGGAAACGGTCACCATGGGAGCGAAGGACAAAAACTTGGCCGCGTCCCGCAGCCGAAGCTGCATACGGCGCACGGCCCCCGGATCCCGGGGGACCAGATCCCACTTGTTGACCACGAAGATGCACCCGCAGCCGCGGTCGGCGGCATAGCCGGCGATGCTCACGTCCTGGTCGGTGATCCCCTCGACCGCATCCAGGACCACCAGGGCCACGTCGCAGCGCTCCAGGCTGCGCAGGGCCTTGATGACCGAAAATTTCTCGATCTTGGCCGAGACCTTTCCCTTGCGCCGGATCCCGGCGGTGTCAACGAGCAGGTAGGTCCTGTCCCCGCGGACCAGGAACGTGTCGATGGCATCCCGGGTCGTGCCGGGCTCATCGCTGACCACCAGCCGTTCCTGGCCCAGGAGGCGGTTGATCAGGGAGGACTTGCCCACGTTGGGCCGGCCCACCACGGCAATGCGCACGGCATTGTCCTCCGGGCGGTCCGGAGCGGACGCGGCGGCGGGCAGGCGGGCCACCAGGGCATCCAGGAAATCGTCGACGCCGTAGCGGTGCTCGGCCGACAGCGAATGCAGGACCTCCACCCCCAGGGCATAAAACTCGTAGAGCGCGGACTCCTGGGCTTCCCCGTCGATCTTGTTGACCGCGTAAAGCACCGGTCTGGTATGGTGGCGCAGCCGGGCCACCAATTCGCGGTCAAAGGGCGTCACTCCGCTGCGGCCGTCCAGGAGCACCACCACCAGATCCGCCTCGGCGATGGCCTGATCCACCTGGGTGCGGATCTGGGGCGCGAAGGCATCGGCATCACCCTCGACGAAGCCCCCGGTGTCGATCACCGTGAATTGCACCCCTTCCCAGCTGGCATCCTGGTAGAGGCGGTCCCGGGTAACCCCGGGAAAATCGTCCACCAGGGCATCCCGGGAACGCGTGATGCGGTTAAAGAGGGTCGACTTGCCCACGTTGGGCCGGCCCACGATGGCGACGATGGGTTTCATGGTGGCCAGCTATACTTCGGGGGGGGGAAGGATGTCAAATGGCGCTCCAGACTTGACGCCGAAGGGCCGAACCCGGTACTAGATCCTTCGATCCGGTGCGAGACCCCTTTTTCCCCATCGACGCTTTCCGAGTCATAAGGAGCCCACGATGATTGCCCGCAAGCGCCTTTCCGCGTCTTCGGCCATCCTGGCGGCCGTTTGTCTCCTGGCCGCCTGCGCCAGCACCGACTACCTGCCGGTGCGCTACCAGTTGCCGCCCGCCGCCGCAGATCTGAACGGCAAACAGGTGGTTCTGGAGGTGATCGACGCCCGGACCCGGGAATCGATCTTCGATCCTTCCATGCAGGCCGATTTCCGGCATTTCACCGGCAATTTCGCCCTTCGGGTGGCCCGTGGCGACGAGCAGGGGATGATGGTGGGGGCCCTGGATCTGAAGGGCTTGTTCCGCGAAGCGATGGTCCAGCGGCTCAAGCAGGCCGGCGTCGCGGTGATCCCGGCGCCGGCCGGCGCGGCGCCGCTGATGACCCTGACCCTGACGCGCTTCGACCTGCGCCAGGACAGTCTCAAATGGTACGCCGACATCGCCTACCAGGCCGAACTGAGCCGCATCGCCAGCCTCAAGGCCACCCAGAACATCAGCGGCACCGAAGAGCGCCTGCGGGTGCCGGGCAGCAAGAACCTCGAAAAAGTTTTGGGCGACGTTTTCACCACCCTCATCAACCGCCTGGACCTGAACCGGCTCTTTGCCTCGGCCCACGTCTGAGGCCAAACGGCGACCCGAAGCGCCCATGGCCCGGGGCGGTGCTCAGGGCCCGGCGGCCCCCCTGTCGCCGGCCCCATCCAGGAGATACCCCCGGGTCAGCTGGCGGTAGGCCGCCACCTGATCGGCCGCCCACGTCTCGTCACGCCCCAGTTCGGCCGCCATGATCCGGGCCACGGCAGGCGCCATGGCCAGGCTGGCGCGGGCGTCGAGAAGCAGGGCCCGGGTCCGGCGGGCGAGCACATCCTCCACCGTGCGGGCCATCTCCTCGCGCACGGCCCAGACCACCTCGGCTCGGGTGTAGGGCAGGTTGGGGTGCAGGGGCGAGGCCAGGGCCGGATCGGCGCGCATCATCTTTTTCAGATGGACCGCATCGGATCCGTAGACGTGGAGCGGGTCGCTCCGGTCCACGTTCTTGAGCCAGGCATGGATCCGCAGCCGCCGGGTGACGCACTCGCGTTCGTTCAGGCCCGCCACCAGCATGGCCTGGTTGACCGTATCCTCGGCCATCTTGCGGTAGGTGGTCCATTTGCCGCCGGTGATGGTCACCAGCCCCGAGGGCGAGACCACCAGAAAATGGTCCCGGGAGATGGCGGCGGTGGACCGGGCCTGCCCCGATCCCACCAGGGGGCGCAGACCGGCGAAAACGCTGAGCACGTCGGCCCGCTGCGGGTCCTGGGTCAGGTAACGAGCCGCATGCTGGAGCACGAAATCCACCTCTTCGTCCAGGGCCACCGGCTCCAGGGCGGCTCCGGCCATGGGGGTGTCGGTGGTGCCCACCACCACCCGGTCGTGCCAGGGTACGGCGAACAGGACCCGGCCGTCCTCGGTCTGGGGCACCATGATGGCGCTCTCGCCCGGCAGGAACTTCTTGTCCAGCACCAGATGGATCCCCTGGCTGGGGGTAATCAGGGGACGGGCGCCCGGGTCGTCCAGAGCGATCAGGCCGTCGGCGAAAACCCCGGTGGCGTTGACCACCACCCGGGCGTTGATCTCGAAGGTCCGACCGCTTTCCAGGTCCCTGGCCGCCACCCCCTGAATCATGCCGCCGGACTTGAGCAGCGCCACCACCGGCAGGTAGTTGACGGGCACCCCGCCGTGGTCCACCACGGCCTGGGCCAGATTGACCGCCAGGCGCGAGTCGTCGAACTGGCCGTCGTAGTAGATCACTCCCCCGCGCAGCCCCTCGGGCTCCAAGGTCGGAATCCGTCGCAGGGTTTCTTCCCGCGTCAGCCACTTGGACGGCCCCAGCCCCAACCGACCCGCCAGCAGATCGTAGACCTTCATCCCGGCGCCGTAGAAAGGCCCGTCCCACCACTCGTAATTGGGCACCACGAAGGACTGGTGGCTCACCAGGTGGGGGGCGTTCTGGAGCATCAGGCCCCGCTCGTGGAGGGCCTCGATCACCAGTGCCACGTTGCCCTGGCGCAGGTAGCGCACCCCGCCGTGAACCAGCTTGGTGCTGCGGCTGGAAGTGCCCTTGGCGAAATCGTGCTGCTCGAGCAGCAAGGTGCGGTACCCGCGGCTGGCCGCGTCCAGAGCCACCCCCAGACCGGTGGCCCCGCCGCCCACCACGATCATGTCCCAGTAGCCGTCATGGGCCTCCAGGGCCCGGATCATCTCGTCGCGATCCACCCCGTTCTCCTGATGGTTTCGGGTTTAAGGTTCAAGGGTTCAGGTTGTCGTTCCTGCCCGAAATTCAAACCCCGGCGGCCCGGAAGGCCTCGCCCACCATGGTTCGGGCCTCGTCCTGGATCCGGTCCAGATGGGCCGCATCGATGAAGCTCTCGGCGTAGATTTTGTAGATGTCCTCGGTGCCCGAGGGCCGGGCCGCGAACCAGCCGTTGTCCGCCACCACCTTGAGCCCCCCGATGGGCGCCCCGTTGCCCGGGGCCCGGGTGTGAATGGCCCGAATCGGCTCGCCGGCCAGCTCCCGGGCCTGGATCGATTCCGCCGAAAGATCCTGGAACACCGCCCGCTGAGCCGCCGTGGCGGCAGCATCGATGCGCCGGTACACCGAACGGCCGAAGCGCGCCTCGAGATCGGCATACAGCTCGCTGGGGTCTTTTCCCGTGCGGGCCATGATTTCGGCGGCCAGCAGCCCCATGATGATTCCATCCTTGTCGGTGGTCCAGACCGTGCCGTCGCGGCGCAGGAAGGCCGCCCCGGCGCTCTCCTCGCCGCCGAAGCCCAGCCGCCCGCCCAAGAGCCCCTCCACGAACCACTTGAACCCCACCGGCACCTCCACCAGGGGACGGCCCAGATCCGCGGCCACCCGATCGATCATGGAGGTGGATACCAGGGTCTTGCCCACGGCCGCCGCGGCGGGCCACCGCGGCCGGTGGGCGAAGAGGTAAAAGACGGCCACGGAAAGGAAATGGTTGGGGTTGAGCAGGCCCCCGGCACGGGTGACGATCCCGTGACGATCGGTGTCCGTGTCGTTGCCGAAGGCCAGGTCGAAGCGGTCCTTGAGTCCGATAAGCCGCTGCATGGCATGGGGCGAAGAGCAGTCCATGCGGATCTTGCCGTCCTTGTCCAGGGTCATGAAGCCGAAGGTGGGATCGACGCGCGCGTCAACCACCTCCAGCGACAACCCGTAGCGTTCGGCGACAGGCGCCCAGTAGGCCACCGCCGATCCGCCCAGGGGATCCACGGCCAGTTTCAGCCCGGACGAACGCACGGCCTCCAGGTCCACCACCTGGGCCAGATCGGCCACGTAGGGGGTGATGTAGTCATGGCGGTGGGTGGTATCGGCGGCCAGGGCCCGGGCCAGAGAGACGCGCCCCACCCGGTCCGCCCCGGCGGCCAGGATGGCGTTGGCCCGCCGCGCAATGGCCCCGGTGACGTCGGTGTCGGCCGGTCCCCCGTGGGGGGGATTGTACTTGAACCCCCCGTCCTCGGGCGGATTGTGGGACGGGGTGACCACGATCCCGTCGGCCAGACCCGAGGTCCGGCGGTGGTTGTGGGTCAAGATGGCGTGGGAGATCACCGGGGTGGGGGTATACCCCAGCCCTTCCTGGACCATTACGGTCGTCCCGTCGGCCGCCAGCACCTCTAGGGCCGTGGCCAGGGCCGGCTCGCTCAGGGCATGCGTGTCCATGCCCAGGAAAAGGGGCCCGTCGATCCCCGCCTGGCGGCGGTATTCGCAGATCGCCCGGGTGATGGCCAGGATATGGGCTTCGTTGAAGCTGCCTTTCAGGGCGCTGCCGCGGTGCCCCGAGGTGCCGAAGGCAACCGGCTGGAGCGGATCGTCGGGATCGGGCCGTCGGGTGTAGTAGGCCGATACCAGCCGGGGGATGTTGGCCAGATCTTGGGGCCGGGCGGGCTGACCGGCCAGCGGGTGCAGCGCCATGAATCCTCCTTTTGGAAAAGGTTGCGCATTGCAAGGGCCGCCCAGGACCGCGGTGGGCGCCTTTTCCTTTTACCTTTTTCCATGGCTGAGATCCAGCCCGGACGAGAAACGGCGCCCCCATCGTCGAACTCGGTACCCGGCAGCGGCGTGGAGGTCCGGCCCGGGCCATGAACCCCCTTCACCGCCTCCATTGATCTCCATAAAAATTTCCGGGTGCAGCGATTTCGGGTTGACAAGTCTGGCCTGAGTTGGCATAAGAAGCGCCATACAAAACAACGTTTTGCATAATGAAACAAACTGACCGCCATAATTCCATTGAAAAAGCCCTGCAGATCCTGCTCTCCTTCCAGGCCGAGCGGCCCTCCTGGGGGGTGCGGGAACTGGGCGCCCACCTGGGGTTCAGCCCGGCCACGGTGCAGCGGATCCTGCAGGTATTGAAGCGCAGCGGCTTCGTGGCCCAGGATCCCGTCAGCCGCCAGTACCGCCTGGGCGTGGTCTTTTATCGTTTCTTGCACGCGCTCAAAGGAACCTACCCCATCACCCGCGCCAGCCAGCCGTTTCTCCAGGAACTCATGGCGGCCACCGGCGAAACGGTCCACTTGAACATCATCGAGGGAACCGACCGGGTCTGCGTCGACACCCTCGAATCGCACCAGGCCCTCAAGGCCTCCATGCCCATCGGCAGCCGCTCGCCCCTCTACGCCGGCGGGTCCTCAAAGTGCCTGCTGGCCTTCTGGGATCCCGAGCGTCGCGAGGGCTATCTCAACGATCTGACCGCCCTGGCCCCCTTCACCGACCGCACGGTCACCGATATCACGGTCCTGCGCCGGGAGCTGGCCCAGATCGCGGCCCAGGGGTTTGCCGCCAGTCTGGGCGAACGCAACCGCGGGCTGGGGTCTCTCAGCGCGCCGGTCTTCGACCATCACGGCCGGCTGCTGGCCTCCTTGAGCCTGGCCATCCCCGAAATCCGATACAAGGATCAGGACCACCGCGACGCCTGCCTTAGGCAGCTGCAGAAAGCCGCCCGGGCCTTTTCCCGGGTGATGGGGCACGAAAGCGGTGACGCGCAGCAGCCTGAAACACCCTAGACCGGAAGGAACGCTTCTGCCGTTCGCTTCCCCGAATCAACGCGGAACCTGACTGGAGAACACGATGCAGGCAAATTCCAAACCCTTGAGCGACATCACCGTGCTGGATCTGTCCCGGGTTTTGGCCGGTCCCTACGCCACCATGGTCCTCGGAGACCTGGGGGCCGACGTAATTAAGGTCGAGCGGCCCAAGGTGGGCGACGATACCCGCCACTGGGGCCCGCCCAGCGCCGGCGGCGAGGCGGCCTACTACCTGTGCATCAACCGCAACAAGCGCAGCCTGACGGTGAACCTCAAAGACCCCCGGGGCCAGCAGCTCATCCGCGATCTGGCCCGCACCAGCGACATCGTCATCGAAAACTACATGGTGGGGACCCTGGACAAGATGGGGCTCGGCTACGCGGACCTGCGCCGGATCAACCCCGGAATCGTCTACTGCTCCATCACCGGTTTCGGCCAGGACGGCCCCTACAAGGACAAGCCAGGCTACGACTTCATGATCCAGGGAATGGGCGGCATCATGAGTTTCACCGGACCGGTGGAAGGCCCGCCCATGAAGGTGGGCGTGGCCATCGTGGACATCACCACGGGCCTGTTCGCCGTCAACGCCATCCTGGCGGCCCTGCGCCACCGGGAAAAAACCGGCCAGGGCCAGTACATCGACATGGCCCTGCTCGATTCGACCCTGGCCTGGCTGGCCAACGTGGGCAGCAACTACCTGGTCTCGGGGGTCAACCCCGCCCGCTGGGGCAATGCCCATCCGAACATCGTGCCCTACGAGCCGTTTCTCACCGCCGACGGGACCTACATCGCCCTGGCGGTGGGCAACGACCTGCAGTGGCAGAAATTCTGCGAGCTGGCCGGACTCAACGGCCTGGCCCAGGATCCGCGCTTTGCCACCAACCCCGAACGGGTCAAGCATCGCAAGACCCTGATCCCCCTGGTGGCCGAAGCCATGCTGCGAAGGCCCGGCCACGAGTGGCTCGCGGAGCTGAACAGGCTGCGCATCCCCTGCGGCCCCATCAACACCCTGGACAAGGTCTTTTCCGATCCCCAGGTGCTGCACCGCGGCATGGTGGCCGAAATCCCCCACCCCACCGCGGGGAAGGTGAAGATGGTGCCCAGCCCCATGAAGCTGAGCCAGACCCCCTGCGAGATCCGGCGCCACCCGCCGCTTCTCGGCGAACACACCGACGAAGTGTTGAAGGAGCGCCTCCACCTGGAACCCGATCAGATCCTCGCCCTGAAAGAGGCCGGGGTGATCTGACCCTTTACCATCGGCAGGTTCGCGGTTTTCCCGGCCGCGCCCCTTGCCGCCCCAAACCTTTTTCCTTAGGAGGAATCCATGGATTTCAAGCTTTCCAAAGACCTTGAGATGCTGCGCGACGCGGTGCGCCAGTTCGCCACCAAGAAAATCGCCCCCAACGCCGATGCCTGGGATGCCGACCATTACCTGCCCTACAAGGAAGTGATGAAGCCCATGGGCGAACTGGGCTTTTTCGGCACCGTGATTCCCGAGGAATACGGCGGCGAGGACATGGGCTGGCTGGCGGCCATGATCGTTACCGAGGAGATCGCCCGGGCCTCGAGCTCCCTGCGGGTCCAGGTCAACATGCAAACCCTCGGCTGCGCCTTTACCATCTTCAACTACGGCAGCGAGGAACTGCGCCGGAAGTACATCGAAAAGCTCGTCAAGGCCGAGTACGTGGGCGGGTTCGCCATCACCGAGCCGGACGCCGGCTCCGACGTCATGGCCCTGACCTCCACGGCCGAGGACAAGGGCGACCACTGGCTGCTCAACGGCTCCAAGACCTGGATCTCCAACGCCCCGGTGGCCGACGTGCTCATCTACTACGCCTACACCGACAAGGCCGCCGGGTCCCGGGGCCTTTCGGCCTTCGTGCTCGAACCGAAGAACTTCAACGGGGTCAAGACCTCGGGCCTCGACAAGATGGGCTCGCACTCGAGCCCCACCGGCGAAGTCTTCTGCTCCGACACGCGCGTGCCCAAGGAAAACATCATCGGCAAGCCGGGCGACGGGACCAAGATCGTCTTTTCCTCGCTCAATCAGACCCGCCTTTCGGCCGCCGCCGGGGCCGTGGGCTTGGCCCAGGCCTGCCTGGACACCGTCGTCAAGTACTGCAACGAGCGCAAGCAGTTCGGCAAGCCCATCGGCACCTTCCAGATGAACCAGGACATGGTGGCCCAGATGTACAGCGAAATCGAGGCCGCCCGCCTGCTGGTCTACAAGGCGGCCTGGGTCAAGGACCAGGGCAACCTCAACAACGGCCTGGACGTGGCCGTGGCCAAGTACATGGCCGGCGAGGCGGTCAACAAGTGCGCCAACTACGCCATGCGCATCCTGGGGGCCTACGGCTATTCCACCGAGTACCCCGTGGCGCGCTATTACCGCGACGCCCCCACCTACACCATGGTGGAAGGCTCGTCGAACATCTGCAAATGGATCATCGCCCAGGACCAGCTCGGGATCCGCAAGGCGAACCGCTAGCCGCCGCTGAGGCGAGCGCCCCAAAACCGATCGGTCCGATCCCACGGACCGGACCGATCGGAGCGATTTCAGCCCCCCCCGGGCCCCCAAAAAGGAGCCTTTTGCCATGTCCGATGACGTCATTGAAAAAACCAAGAAGACCGCCGCCCTCTACTTCGAGGGGGTCCGGGACGAAGGCCCTTTCAGCCTCTGGAAGGCCTTCGACCCGGATCTGGCCAGGGACCTGTCCCTCTTTATCACCGGACGCCTCTACGCCCGGGAAAAGCTGCCCCACCCGACGCGCCAACTGGCCACCGTGGCGGCCCTGACAGTGCTTTGCCGGCCCGAGGAACTCAAGCTGCACATCCATGCGGCCCTCAACGTGGGCTGCACGCCCGCCGAGATCGCCGAAACCATCTTCCAGGTCTTTGTTTACGGCGGGATGCCGGCCACCAACACGGCCCTCAAGACATTGCGCACCGTGTTGCAAGAGCGCGGGGCCTGGCCCGCCGTGCCGGCAGGGGCCTGACGGCCGGCTTCGATCAAGGAGGTTTTCAACATGAAGGAAGCGTTTGAAATCTTCGTGGTGGGCATCGGCGGCGTCTTCGTCGGCATGGCCATGCTCTACGTCGCCGTGCGTCTGATCTCCCTGGTGGCGGACCGCATCAACGCCGGCAAGGAAGCCTGACATGGAAAACCTGTCTGAACTGTTCAAAACCTCGGGATTTTTCTATCTCACTCCCGGCATGCTGGTCATGTGGGCCATCGCCTTCGTACTCATCTACCTGGCCATCGCCAAGGACTACGAGCCCCTGCTGCTGCTGCCCATCGGCTTCGGGATCCTGCTGGTCAACCTCCCGTTGACCGACCTGATGAAGCCCGGCGAAGGACTGGTCTGGCGTTTTTACCACTACGGGCTCCAGTGGGAGGTGATCCCGCCCCTGATCTTTCTCGGCCTGGGGGCCCTGACCGACTTCGGCCCCCTGCTGGCCAACCCGCGGCTCATCTTTTTGGGCGCCGGGGCCCAGGGGGGGGTCTACCTGACCTTCTTCGCCGCCTACGCCATGGGTTTCGATCTTAAGGAGGCGGCCACCATCGGGATCATCGGGGGAGCCGACGGGCCCACCACCATCTTTCTGGCCACCAAGATGGCGCCCCAGCTTCTGGGCAGCTGCGCCGTGGCGGCCTATTCGTACATGGCCCTGGTGCCCATCATCCAGCCGCCCATCATGCGGCTGCTCACCACCGGCGACGAGCGGCGCATCCGCATGAAAAAGGGGCGCAAGGTCTCGCCCCTGGAAAAGATCCTCTTTCCCGTCGTGGCGGCCGTCCTGCTCATCCTGCTGGTGCCGCCCTCGGCCCCGCTCATGGCCATGTTCATGCTGGGCAACCTCTTTCGCGAAGCCAAGGTGGTCGAACGGCTCACCAACGCGGCCCAGAACGAACTGCTCAACATCGTCACCATCTTTTTGGGCCTGCCGGTGGGGGCCACCATGAACGCGGAAAACTTTCTCCAGCCCAAGGTGATCTTCATCTTCTTTCTGGGGCTTTTGGCCTTCATGGTGAGCACGGCCACCGGGATTCTGCTGGCCAAGGCGATGAATCTGTTTTCCAGGGACAAGATCAACCCCCTGCTGGGCGCCGCCGGAGTCTCGGCCGTACCCATGGCGGCCCGGGTGGTCCACAAGGTGGGCGCCGAGGCGGACAAGAAGAACTACCTGCTCATGTACGCCATGGGCCCCAACGTGGCCGGAGTGATCGGCACGGTCATCGCCGCGGGGATCTTTCTGACCCTGCTCAACTAGTCGAAACAATTGCGTGGCATATCAACCATCACACGAGGAGGAAACAAAAATGGCGGAAAAGATTCTGGCCCCCCTGGCGGGCAAGGTGATTGCCATCAACATCCAGGTCGGCGGCAAGGTGGAAGAAGACGACGAGGCCATGGTCATCGAGGCCATGAAGATGGAAACCGCCGTGTTCGTGCCCTGCAGCGGCACGGTCAAGGAGATCCTGGTCAAGGAAGGGGCCATGGTCGAGGAGGACGACGTGCTGGCGATTATCGAGTAGGTCGAAGGCCCGCACCGAACTTCCCAGTCACCCATCGCACACATCAGGAGTCGCTCATGAGACCGTATTTCGAAAAGATGCCCGGCCTGGGCCGTGAACTGAAAAAAGGCGAAATCAAGCGCACCGAGGAAAACGTCCAGGCCCTCAAAAACGCCGAGACCGAAATCGCCCAGGCCGTCGAGGCGGTGCACAACGCCGGCTTTCCCACCGAGAAGATCAACGCCCGCGGCGAGATGACCGTCTGGCAGCGGCTGGAATATCTGGTGGACCCGGGCACCTGGTGCCCCCTGCACACCCTCTTCAATCCCCTGGAAAACGAGGAAGGCACCACCAACGTCATCGACGGGCTGGGCCGGATCAGTGGCAAGTGGGCCGTGATCATCGGTTTTGACAACAAGGTGATGGCCGGGGCCTGGCTACCGGGCCAGTCCGAAAACATCCTTCGGGTCACCGATCTGGCCAAGCGCCTCAACGTGCCCCTGATCTGGCTGGTCAACTGCAGCGGCGCCAAGCTGCCCGAGCAGGAGAAATTCTACGCCAACCGCCGCGGGGCCGGCACCCCCTTCTTCCGTCACGCCGAACTCGAACAGATGGGGATCCCGGTCCTGGCCGGGATATACGGCACCAACCCGGCCGGCGGCGGCTACCAGGGCGTGAGCCCCACCATCCTGTTTGCCCACAAAAACTGCAATATCGCCGTGGGCGGGGCCGGCATCGTCTCGGGCATGGCCCCCAAGGGGTACTTCGACACCGAAATGGCCGAAACCCTCATCGAAAAAGCCAAGCAGTTCAAGGCCAAGCCCCCCGGATCGGTGAAGATCCACTACGACCAGACCGGCTTTTTCCGCTACCTGTATGAAGAGGAAAAGGGGGTTCTGGACGGACTCAAGGAATTCATGGCCCAGATGCCATCGTATCACCCCGAATTTTTTCGGGTGGCCAAACCCCAGGCCCCGAAGTACCCGGCCGAGGACGTCTACCATCTGCTGCCCCTGGAGCCCAAGCGGGTCTACGAGTTCGACCAGATCCTGGCACGCCTGGTGGACGGCAGTGAGCACATGGAGTTTCGTCCCGACTACGGACCGGAGATCTACAGCGGCCTGTGCAAGGTGGACGGGTACCTGGTGGGCTGCATCGGCAACCGCCAGGGATACCTGGGCAAGAATTATCCGGAGTATGCGGATTATCCGGGCATCGGCGGCAAGCTCTACCGCCAGGGCCTGATCAAGATGAACGACTTTGTGATCCTCTGCGGCCGGGACCGGATTCCGGTGATCTGGTTCCAGGACACCTCGGGGATCGACGTGGGCGACACGGCCGAAAAGGCCGAGCTGCTGGGCCTGGGCCAGTCGCTGATCTACTCGATCCAGCAGACCGACGTGCCCATGATGCTGGTGGTGCTGCGCAAGGGAACGGCGGCGGCCCACTACGTCATGGGCGGACCGACGGCCAACCGCCACAACGCCTTCACCCTGGGCACGGCGGCCTCGGAGATCTACGTGATGCACGGCGAGACCGCCGCCGTGGCCACCTACGCCCGGCGCCTGGTCAAGGAAAAGGACGCCGGCCGGCCCCTGGAACCGGTCATTGAGAAGATGAACCAGATCGCCAAAGACTACCACGACAAGTCGCGGCCCCTGTTCTGCGCCCGTACCGGAATGCTCGACGAGATCGTGCCCCTCGCCGAGCTGCGCAATTATCTGGTGGCCTTTGCCGGAGCCGCCTACCAGAACCCCAGATCCATCTGCCCCCAGCATCATCTCATGCTGCCGCGCATCATCAAGGGCTGACACACCGCCGGGGGAACCGGCGCCCGTCCGGTTCCCCCGGCCCGCCTTGGGCATCTTGACCTTTCAGCGACGCTGAACTTTTCCTTCTCAAAAAATCAGGCGGATCAAGAATGTTCCTTGATCCGCTCGGCCGTGGCCGCATCGATGCCCAGCTCCCTGGCGCGCTTGATCCACTGCCTGCGGGCCAGCAGGCGCATGTCCGCCACATTGTCGGTCTCGTCCACGATCTCCATCCCCATGAGGGTCTCCACCAGGTCTTCGAGGGTCACCAGTCCCGCGGTGCCGCCATGCTCGTCCACCACGACGGCGATCTGCTGGCGGGCCTGAAGCAGACGCTCGAACAGGAGCGGCAGGGAAACCGATTCGGGGACGGCCAGGATCTCGCGCTTCAGGGAGGTCAGATCGCCACTGGCACTGCCGCGGGTGCTGGCGATCAGGACGTCGTCCTTGAGGACAAAGCCGCTGATCTCGTCGATCCCCCCGCGATACAGCGGCAGACGGGAGAATGGCGCGGCGGTGACCCGCTTGAGGGCCTCGCCGATGGACATGGCCTCGGGCAGGGCCTCGACGACCGTCCGCGGGGTCATGATATCGGCGATCTTCAAGGACGCGAAACGCAGCAGGTTTCCGATCATGCGCGACTCCTCGGCCTGGATCTGCCCGCTTTGCTCTCCCATCCGGGCCATGGCCAGAAACTCCTCCCGGCTGAATCCGGTCCCCTGCTTTCCAGCCGCGATCCAGCGCGTCAACCCCTCCGAGATCCGTACGATGGGGTACAGGACCAGGATCAACAGATGGACGAAGGTGGCCACCGGCCCGGTCAACCGCGTCCAGTAGACGGCCCCGATGGTCTTGGGCACGATTTCGGACAGAAAGAGGATCAGCAGGGTCATGACGGCCGAAAAGAGGCCGAACCAGACGCTGCCAAAGACCGCGTCGGCCTTGGCGCCGGCCCCGATGGCCCCCACGGTGTGGGCGATGGTGTTCAGCGTCAGAATGGCGGCCAGGGACCGATCCACCTCGTCCTGCCGCAGCCGCGTGAGCAGTGCGGCCCGTCGGGGCCGCGTCTCTCTGAGGCCCTCGATGTAGGACGGGGTGATGCTCAGCAGCACGGCCTCGGCCACCGAGCACAGGAAGGAAAAGAGCAGGGCCAGGCCCATGTAGGCGATCAACAGGGCGACATGAATGCTCATCGGTTCAGCGCTCCTTGTGGCGGCGGGCCAGTTCTTCCAGAGCCTCGTCGTAGACCGGCCCCATGGCGCCCCAGTCGAATCCCGCGACGCAGTGGCGAAAGGACCGCCGGCGGAGGGCGCCGATTTCCCGGATCGCCCCGGCCAGCTTTTCCACCAGGTCCTCGAAATCGGTGTAGAACACCTCGGGATAGGTCTCGACCGGCACCAGTTCGGGATAGCTCAGACGCCGCGGCAGCAGCGGATAGACGCCGCAGTAGAGGGCCTGAACCAGGCTGGCGCCGAAAAAATCATGCCGGGACGTCACCGGTAGGATGTCGGCCCGCCACAGCCATCCCGCGTACTCGACCGCATCCTTGACGTAACCGCAATGGACCACCTGCGGGGCCAGCCTGCGGCGGGCCTGGTTGAAGACCGGGCAGCGCTGGCCGTAGCTCTCGCCGAGGATCGCCAGCCGGAAATCAAGGCCCCGGTCGTGGATCACGAAAAGCGCCCGGAAAAAATCTTCGGGATTCTTGTCGTGTTCCCAGCGGTGATTCCAGAGGATCAGGGGCGCCCCGCCCAAGGAGGCCTTGGCCGGTTCGACCGCCGCCCCGGCATCCAGGCCCTTCAGATCGATCCCCAGAGGCAGCACGGTGCTCTTGTCGCGGATCAGCGCAACGTTTTGCGGTTCACGATGGTCCGGAAACTGGCCCAGGAAGGCGGGCAGCTGATCCATAAAGCTTCGGCGGTGGTAATCGGAGTTGAAAAAAATCCAGTCTGCCGCCAGGGCCGAACTGTAATTGATGAACCCGTAGTGAAGGTCTGGCCGGCCGCTGACGTCACGATCCCGGGCCGACCAGGGATAGCCGATCTGGTTCTCGTGGAAATAGAGGGCGACCGGGATTCCGGCGGTCCTGGCGCGCGTCAGGGCCAGAAAGACGGTCAGGTCGAGCATGTCGGTGGCCAGCAGCAGGTCCGGGCGCTCCTCGACCTGCAAGAATCTTCGGGCCAGGGTGACCGCCCCGCCGTGCATGCGCCATTTCCAGTGCTGCCCTCCCAGGTCTAGCAGATCGACCCGGTGGCGGCTGCAGCGGGCATACTCCCTGGCCCAGGCCGCGTGGGAACCGGTAAAGAACGGTTCGATGAGAACGATCCGCATGCCCCTCCCAAAAGGTGTCGCTGGCCGTTCATGTCCAGTTTGCCGCCCCGCCGACAATGCTCAAGAGGACCTTCCCGCCGGTCATCGCAGGGGTGTTTCGCCCTTCAGGGCCTGCCGCCGACACCCTGGCGATGATGGGGACCTGGCGGCGGCCGGATGGGATGCCTATAATGGCAGGCGCGGGCGGGCGGTCCGGGTTGCGGCCCGAAACGCAGCGCCGGACCCGCCCCGGGCGACAACAACGCCTACATACCAGGGAATCAACGTGCCAGCCATCCGTTATTTGGACCGGGTCAGATGGCATCGGCGGCCAGGACCAGGAGGCGTCTCGTGATCCGATTTTCACCCGAGTCGAAAATCTTTTTCGGCATTTCGTCCTTTGAAATGCTGGCCATGTTTCGCCGCGGGCTCTTTTATGCCTACCTGTCCATCTACCTGCGTCATTTTCTCGGCCTGAGCGTGACCGAAACCACGCTCTTCGCCACCTTGCCGATGCTCCTCAACATCCTGTTCCAGACCTTTTGCTGGGGGCCGCTGTCCGATCGTCTGCAGAAGCGGCGCACCCTCATCGTGAGCGGCGAAATCCTCGGGGCCGTGGGCACCCTGGCCGTCTGGGCCGCTCACCGCCTGCCGGCCACCCCTGAAGGGGCCGGGTATGCCGTCATCATCGGCCTGGCCTTGGTGGAAATCTTCTGGTCCATGTCCAACGTGGGCTGGAGCGCCCTGATCAGCGACGTCTACCGGGAGGTGGACCGCAGCACGGTGCAGGGCCGCCTGGCCAGCCTGGGCGGTATGGGGCGCATCGCCGGGGTCTGGATCGGGGGGCTGTTCTACGACGGCATGGGAATGCGCTACAACGGC
Organism: uncultured Desulfobacteraceae bacterium; assembly: GCA_937982505.1. Lineage (GTDB taxonomy): Bacteria > Desulfobacterota > Desulfobacteria > Desulfobacterales > UBA2174 > UBA2174. The sequence continues at coordinate 76,412 of CALJLV010000065.1, forward strand.
TGGGGATTTGAAAGCGGCGCCCTGTTTGCCGTGGCCTCGGCCGTGATGCTCCTGTCGGTCCTGCCCATGCTGGCGGTGCCCGAAGGAGGGGTCGGCCAAGTCGACCCCCGGCCTGCCGCGGATGCACCCTCCACGCCGGCCGCGGGCGGCGCCGATCGCCTCTTCGCCCTGTTTCTGGCCGCCATGGTGCTGATCAACTTCGGACGCAATGCCATCGTGATCATGGTGAGCCAGTTTCTGACCCTGGAATCCGGGCTGGCGGTCTCAAGCCGGGTTTTGGCCGACATCTTCAACACCCAGTCGGCCGCCATGATCGTCACCGGCCTGTTCACCGGCACCCTCGTGCACCGGCTGGGAAACGGCAACACCGTACTGCTCGGCACCGCCGGCGCCATCGCCTCCTTGCTGATCATGGCCCTGAGCCTCGATCCGGCCATGATGTACCTGGCCCACGCCCTGCGCGGATTTGCCGATGTCACCATCCTGGCGGCCGCCTATACCCTGGCCTCGACCCTCATGCCCCCCGCGCGCCGGGCCCGGCGCTTCGCCTGGTTCAATGCGACGTTTTTCCTTTCCTGGGGCGTGGGCGGGACCCTCATCGCCGGCCCCCTCACGGACCTGCTGATGGGCCGCGGGATCTCAGAGATTCACGCCTACCAGGCCGCCTTCGGCGTTGCGGCCCTGATGACCACGGCCGGACTGATCCTTCTGGCCGTGCTGCGCTATGCCGTTTTGCCCCGGGCCCGCCGGCACGCCGGGACGGATTCCGGGCAAATCGGTTGATTAACCGTCCCCTTTCCCTTTATACTGACGAAAAACAGGAATCCCGGGAGGCATGCGCATGGACTTCAAACATCATATTCTGGCGGCCTGGAATCTGACCATCGACCATATCGTGGCCGTCATCCTGACGACCCTGGTGATGATCGCCATCAGCACCCTGACCCTGGGCATCCTGGCCCCGGTCACCCTGGCCGGCTATACCCAGAGCCTGCTGCATCTGATGCGCAGCGGCCGGGAGCCCAGGGTCCAGGACCTCTTCACCCACATGAACCTTTTTCTGCCCCTGCTCGGATTCGGCATCCTGGTCTTTCTGGCCACCCTGATCGGCTTCATGCTCCTGTTCCTGCCCGGGATCCTCGTGATGCTCGCCGTGACCTTCTGCTGCATCTACATGATCCCGCTGATGACCGACAGGGGCCTGGGACTGACGGCGGCGATCCGGCAGAGCTACGCCATGGCCCGGCAGGGCGCCCTGGTGGACCATGCGGTGGTGATCATCCTCTTTATCGCCATCAACATGATCGGTGGATCCGTTTTCATCGGGGTGCTCTTCACCCAGCCCCTGGCCACCCTCTTTCTGCTGTCCACTTACGAAGAAAAGACCCGGACGGCCCCGCCGCCGGCGCCCCCGAGGGCTGAAACCGGGTGATGAACGCATCCAAGCGAGGCATCCGGACCAATCGCGCTGAACCCGGCGGGGTCGCCGTCGGGCGGGTTCCGCGACGTCCCCAAACACCCAAGGAGGGAATCATGAAACAAGATGACGGAGGCTGGAGCCCCTACCTGGCAGGCGCGCTGAGCGGCGTCGTGGGGGTTTTGTCGGTCTGGTTCGCCGGCCAGTATTTCGGTGCCTCCACGACTTTCGTGCGCACCGCCGGCATGATCGAAAATCTCTTCGGACCCGAACGCGTGGCCAGCATGGAGTATTTCATCAAGACCGTCCCCCGCATCGACTGGCAGTGGATGTTTGTGGTGGGAATCTTCCTGGGATCGCTGATCAGCGCCGTGACCTCGGGAAGCTTCAGGCTGCAGGCCGTTCCCGACATGTGGGCCCGGCGCTTCGGCGCCCAGAGCACGGGCAAACGCGCCGTGGTGGCGTTTTTCGGCGGAGCGGTGGCGATGTTCGGCGCCCGCCTGGCCGATGGGTGACCGAGTGGCCACGGGTTGAGCGGTTCGCTCCAACTAGCGGTCAGCGGGTTTATCGCCCTGGTGTGCTTCTTCGTCGGCGGAATGATCGTGGCGCGTCTGCTTTACGGAGGAGGTGAACGATGAAAATGCTGCTCTATGGACTGGTCACCGGTCTTCTGTTCGGGTTCCTGCTGCAAAAAGGACGGGTGCTGCGCTACGACAAGCAACTCGGAGCCCTGCGCCTCATGGACATGACCATCGTCAAGTTCATGCTGTCCAGCGTCATCGTGGGCATGGTGGGCGTCTATCTGCTCCATGATCTGGGTCTGGCCAAGCTTTCCATCAAAGCCACCGTCCTGGGACCGGTAATCATCGGGGCGCTGATTTTCGGTTTCGGCTGGGGGTTGCTGGGATACTGCCCGGGGACTTCCATGGGGGCCCTGGGGGAAGGCCGCTGGGATGCCCTGTGGGGGATCCTGGGGATGATCGCCGGCGCGGCCCTTTTCGCCGAAGCCTATCCAGTGCTCAAACAGACCGTCTACACCTGGGGGAATCTGGGAAAGATCACCCTGCCCCAACTGCTGGGGGTGAATCACTGGGTGGTGATCCCCGTGTTTCTGGTCGGAGCGCTGCTTCTTTTCAGGTGGCTGGAAAAAATGGACCTGTAAAAATTTTGTTTGACAAGCGCGGCAAATGCAGTATTGTATCGCCCTATTAAAAGGCCGCCCGAAGTCATGGGCGGCGGCTCCACGCTAGAGGAAGACCATTTGCGAAAGTGGCACCTCGAGATGGAACAACGGTAAAACAAAGAACAACAGGAGGATGTCACGATGGCAAATGGTATTGTGAAATGGTTCAACGATCAAAAAGGATACGGCTTCATTCAGCAGGAAGACGGACCGGATGTCTTCGTTCATCATTCGGGGATCAATATGGCCGGCTTCAAGAGCCTCAAGGAAGGCGATCATGTGACCTTTGACATCGAGCAGGGCCGCAAGGGGCCTGCCGCCGTCAACGTGAGCGTGGTCTGATTCAGCCGTTCCCGTCGTCTTGAGGGGCATCCCGGTGCAGATCGGGATGCCCCTTTTTTCGTTCTTCCGGCGGAAAGTTTCCGGTTCGCACCGGAGCGGATCGCCGGCGGCGGGGCGTCAGCCGATGGTAAAGCCCCTGTTGTCCGGGCAGCAGTGCCCCCCGCGCCGGTGACGCCCGGCGATGCAGGCCGCCGCCATACCCTCCACGGCGGTCACCAGTTCGGGCAGGGAAATGGTCTGGTTGAAGCCGCCCAGATGCGGGCCTGTCAGGACGGTCAGGTCCTGCTCCCCCCGGCGCAGGGCGGCGATCTGCCGGGCCGAAAACCCGCGCCGGGATAAAAACGACTGGAACGCGTCGCGACTCATGGCCCGCTGATCGGCGGCCCGCAGGACCTCCTCCATGTGGCGATCCACACCCATCTCCTCGATCATGCGGGCGGCCAGCCCCTGGGGCTCCAGCGGCGGCTTCTCCGATGCGCCCGTGCCCACGAACCCCCGGTAATAGCCTTCAAAGATGGCGACAATGGTGCGCCCCAGCAGGTCCGGATCGAAAAGATCCCGGGCATCCACCGGGTCGCCGTCCGACCGGCGTCCCGCGCGGCCCGGGTCCTGGACCCGGAAGTAGCTGCCCGCCACCAGCAGCAGGCTCAGAAAATGATTGCCCAGATGGCGGTAGAGGTGCAGCGGCGGCCCGTCAAATTCCACCAGGTGCTCGAAATCGCGCAGGCCGTCAGGCCCCCAGTTGGGGTAGGCGCAGGAGGCCAGCCAGCGATCGAGACGGCCGCCGCGAAACCATTCATAACGCCCGGCATCCCGGCGGCGATGGCGCTGGACACGGTTGTGGAACAGAGGGATGGGAGCCTCGTGGACGATCCCGATTCCGGCCAGGGCGCCCAGGAGCCGGGCCGCCCGGCCCATGATTTCCACGAAGGCCTCGGGTGGAGGCCGCAGCGCCGGGCGCGGATCGTTGGGATAGACGAAGTAGCTTTCCAGGGCCAGATAGCAGATGGCCCATCGCTCGGGGTGCAGCTCGGGATTGGGCGGCCCCGGGGCCGGCAGCCCCTCCACCCGCACCAGATGGGCCCCGTCGAAGGCCAGCGGCTCCGGCACCGCGAAGCGGCAATCAAACCCCGGGGCGGTCTCCACCAACCAGGTCATCCAGGCCGCTTCGCGGGCCAGATCATCCGGATCCTGGGCGGCGCGGGCCTGCTTGACCACCAGGACGGGGCCGGCCCGACCGTTTCGCGCCAGCAGGCTGCGCCCCTGGACCTCAAGGCGCACCGGCGGCCCCATTCCGGCCCGGGCCAGAATTTCGGCCCAGCGGATCGGCCGGCGGCCGCATCGGGTGAACGGCAGCCGGCGGGCGGCCTTGCGACCCAGACATGGCAGGGCGCCGATGGTTTCCGCCGCGCCGCGATGGGCCAGCCCCGTGGTGCGGCGCAGGGTACGGTTCAATGCCGACCAGGCTTCCCGGGCCAGACAGGGCCGGGCGGACGAAGTCAGATGCAGGAGCACTTCGGCGGCCTTGCGGGCCAAAAAGAGATCCTGCCGTCGGCTGCCCAGCGCTTTGTCCAGGAGCATGCGCTGCAGGCAGGCGACCATCTCAGCACCGGAATCGTCGGCGGCGGCGACGTCCGCCAGGTGAAACAGGGCCCCGATGCGATCGGCATAGGCCGCGGCCGGATCACCGCGGTCGGCGATGGCCCGGTGAACCGGATACGCCAGGGCGGCCAGGGCCGCCGTGGTGCGCGGATTGGCGGCCGGAGCGGCACTGGCGCCCATTATGGTTTGCGCTTGACCGTGCATCCGGCCCAGACCGGGGTGTCGGAAACGAGGCGCGCCGTCACGCGGTCGGGAAAGGTCTCGACGACCTCGATTTCGCCGATCTTCAGGCCGGGAACGAAGAAGCGCACGTCCTCCACCCCCTGAATGACCCGGCGGTTATCGAAAACCTCCAGGACATCCCCCGCTTCGAGGCCCACGTCGGCCCCGGCGCGCAGCATGACCCGGTCGTCGGAAACCTCGCCGATGACCCCCACCCAGGAGCGGACCACCACGGCATCGGCCACCAGACGGCCGGCCCGCCGAATCATCTTTTCGAATTCTTCCAGGACCTGAACCGGCAGCGTGGCGGCCGAGGGCTGACTGGGCAGGACCAGCGGGATATCCGCCTCGATGGCCTGGGTGAGACGTTCATCGATGAGCTTGGCGGCCGTTTCGCTGTCATAGACCTCCACATCCAGGGTGATGTCGATGTAATCGTAGACATCCTTGAACCACCAGATCCCCCTCTCCTGGCGCCGATCGCGCACATCGATGAGCGCCGCGGCGACAACGGCGTTGACGCCGTGCTGGCGGGACCTGAGGGCCAGTTCGAAATTGTCGATGTGCCCGTCGGGCCCTAGCGGCAGGCGGCGCAGGAATTCGGGCGCCTGCGGGTCCTCGGCGGAGATGATTCTCAAGCCTCCGTCCTCGGCCTGCAGCCGTTCGATGAAAAGCGCGGTATAGGTGGCCTCGAAATCCGGCACCGGATAGCCGCTGCGGTTGTCCAACCGGACCACGGCCACGGTTTTGATCAGATCCTCGCCGGGGGCCTTGTACCAGCGCAGCGCCCGGCTGCCTTTTTCAGCCACGGCCTGGTAGGACTGGTGAAACATGCCGCAACCGGTCAGCATCCAAAGGCTTGCCAGGGCGAGCCCCAACTTCAAAGATCGACTCATCACGCATCCCTTTCTTGGCGCGTTCCAGCAGGTCTCGGAATCTCCCTGTATCACCCGACCGCCATGGCGCACCGGCCACCGCGTCCAGAGAGGCCTCTTACATAAAGAATTCACGTTGGGCTGTCAAATTCGCTCATGCGGCGGGGACAGGCCGCAGCCGGAGTCGGCGCGGCCGCCATGGGCGCCGCAGCACAACGCCAGCACAACGCCACCGCGGGCACCGTTTTCCGCCCGGCCGGGGTTCGGGCTTGACCTTCCCGCCCGGCCCCGGTAGATTGGCGGCAGGCTCACGACACCCCCAACGCCGCCCCCAGGAAAACGCCATGGCCTCGATGGATGAACAGATTCTCAAAGCCGCCAAGGAAATCGTGGTCAAATTCATCGAAACCGGCCGCCTCTCACCGGCGGCTTTCCCCGACGCCTTCCAGAGCATCTACCAGACCGTCTCCGATACGGTGAAGGGCGCACCCGCGACGCGGACACCTCCCGAGGGAACGGACGGCTCCCGGTAGGGTTTGGCGCGCCGCCGCCCGGGATCCGGCCATTGCACCTCGAATCCCGGGCCCGGGCGCCGTCAATGGGCTTCGGCCCAGTTCGCCCCCCAGGCGATGTTGACCTTCAACGGAACTTTGAGCGGCATGACGGTTTCCATCTGCCGGCGCACCAACTCGGTGAGCCGGTCGGATTCCGTCGGCGGGGCTTCGAAGACGATCTCATCGTGGACCGACAGGAGCATGGCCGCCTGCAGACCGGCGGCGTGCATCTGCCGGTCCACCCGGATCATGGCCATCTTGATGATGTCGGCCGCCGTTCCCTGGATCGGCGTGTTGATGGCGATACGCTCGGCGAACTGCCGGACGCTGGGGTTGGAGCTGGCGATTTCGGGCAAAAGCCGGATGCGCCCCATCAGGGTGCTGGTCTGGCGCGTGTCGCGGGCTGCGGCGATGGTCTCGTCGATGAAGCGTTTGACCCCCGGATAACGGGCGAAGTAGTGGTCGATGAAGGTACGCGCCATCTTCTGGCTGATCTGGAGCTGGCGGGCCAGACCGAACGGGCTCATGCCGTAGATGATCCCGAAGTTGATCGCCTTGGCCTGGCGCCGCAGATCGGCGCCGACCTCGACCGGCGCGATGCCGAAGACCTCGCTGGCGGTGCGGGTGTGCACGTCCTCCCCGGCGGCGAAGGCCTCGATGAGAATCGGATCGTCGCTGCAGTGGGCCAGGACCCGCAGTTCAATCTGGCTGTAGTCGGCCGCCATCAGGCGCCATCCGGCCCTCGGGACGAAGGCGGCGCGGATCTTGCGCCCCTCCTCGGTGCGGATGGGAATGTTCTGCAGGTTCGGATCGCTGGAGCTGAGCCGCCCCGTGGCGGCCACGGTCTGGTTGAAGGAGGTATGGATCCGCCCGGTCTGGGGATGGATCAGGGCCACCAGGGCATCGGCATAGGTCGATTTGAGCTTGCCCAGGGTCCGGTGGCGCAGCACCTGGGCCGGCAGGGGATGCTGTTCGGCCAGGCAGGTGAGCACCTCCACGTCGGTAGAGTAGCCGGTCTTCTTGCGCGTCTTTTTCTGGGTGGGCAGGCCGAGCTTCTCGAACAGGATGCGCCCCAGCTGGGGGCCGGAGTTGATGTTGAACGATTCGCCCGCCAGGCGGTAGATCTCCGCCTCGATGCGGTCCAGTTCGGCCTGGAACTCTTTGGACAGGCCTTCGAGCACCTGCCGGTCCGCGCAGACTCCGGTCATCTCCAGCCGGACCAGCACCGGCACCAGGGGCAGTTCCACCTCGGCCATCAGGCCGGAAAGTCCCTCCTGATCCAGCCGCCGGCCCAGCACCTGGTAGGCCATCCAGGTGATGTCGGCGTCCTCGCAGGCGTAGGCGGTCGCCTTTTCCAGGGGAACCTTGTCGAAGGTCACCGCCGCGGCCCCCTTGCCCGCCACCTCGGCAAAGGTGGTGGTACAATGGTCGAGAAAATCCAGGGCAATCTGGTCCAGTCCGTGGCTGCGCTTGGAAGGGTTGAGCAGATACGAGGCGATCATGGTGTCGAAGACCACCCCGGCGACCTGTGCCCCATGGCGGGCCAGCACGATCAGATCGTACTTGATGTTCTGGCCCACCTTGGCGACGGCCGGGTCTTCCAAAACCGGTTTCAGGACCTCGAGGACCCGGTCCCGGGGCAGCTGCGCCGGCACCCCCAGATAGCTGTGGCCGCAGGGAATGTAAAAGGCCTCGTGGGGCCTCAGGCTCACCGAAATGCCCACCAGCCGGGCACGCATGGGATCCTGGCTGGTGGTTTCGGTGTCCAGGGCGAAGGCGCCGGCCTGGCGCAACTCGGCGGCCAGCGATTCCAGGGCCGCGGCGCCGGTGACCTGCGTGTACCGCTTGACCGGCCCGGCCGGGGCGGCGGCAAAGCGCTTCTGGAGCTGGGAAAACTCCAGTTCCTGGAAGAGCCGGCCCAGGGCCTCGGCATCCGGATCGCGGCGGGCGAAGGCTTCCGGCTCGAAGGTCACCGGGGCGGTGGTGCAGATCTCCACCAGGCGGCGGCTGAGCCGGGCCTGGGCCTCAAAGGCCGCCAGTTTCTCGCGCTGGCGGTCCGAACCCACCTCGGAGAGCCGCTCATAGAGGGCCTGGATCGAGCCGTAGCGCTGGATCAGGCTCAAGGCGGTCTTGGGGCCGATCCCCGGCACCCCGGGGATGTTGTCGCTGGTGTCCCCGGAAAGGCCCATGACGTCGACCATCTGGGCCGGGTCGAGGCCGAAAGTCTCGCGCACGGCGCGCAGATCGGTCCATTTCTCCTTCATCGGATCCCAGATGACACTGTTTCCGGTCACCAGTTGGATGAAGTCCTTGTCCCCGGTGACCATCACCACCGAAAAGCCCCGGGCCTCGGCCTGGCGCGCCAGGGTTCCGATGAGATCGTCGGCCTCGTAGCCGGCGAGCTCCAGGCGGGCGAGGCGAAAGGCCTCGGTGAGGCGCTGGATGTAGGGGATCTGCAGGGCCATCTCCTCGGGCATGGGGGGCCGGTTGGCCTTGTAGTCGGCATAGGCCTGATGGCGGAAGGTGGGGCCCTTGGCGTCGAAGAGAAGGGCCACATGGCCGGGGGCGCGCTCGTCCATCAACTTGAGGATCATGCGCGCGAATCCGTAGGCGGCGTTGGTGGGCAGGCCTTTGGAGTTGGCCAAGCCCCGGATTGCGTGAAAGGCGCGGTAGATGTAGGCTGTACCGTCGATGAGGTAAAGGTCGGGAGGACTTGGCATGGCGGCGGACATCCGGTTTTTCAGGATTGCGGTTCGGTTCAGGATCTGTTTTAAGCTTTTCGCCTCGTCGTATCACGAACGGTACCCGACAACAAGCCAGGCGCCATGAATTCCATCGACAAATCAACCCTTTCCCGCCATCAGCGCCGCCGTCGGCGCCAGCACCGGTGCCATTGCTGCGGTGCCGGGGTTCCTTTCTGCTGGACCTGCCGCTGCGGCTTCGCCATCTGCCAGAACTGCATGCAGGAGAACCTCTGGGGCATGTCCTGCAACGGCATCACCTGGCAATGCCCCGATTGCGGCGGTCAGAACGGATTCGGCAACCAGTGAGGGGCCGCCACCCGCCACGGGGATCTGAAATTTCAAGTCTGAGGCGGCCCGCCGCCGGCGGGCAGACGGGTGCCCGAGCGTGCCACGATGGCCGCCACCCGATCCAGGCGCTGGATGTGGTGGTCGGCCGGCAGATCCGGGTTCTGGAAGGCGATGAAGGGCACCCCGGCGGCGGCCGCCGCCTGGGCGTCCAGGGGCGAATCGCCGATGTAGAGCATCTCATCGGGATCCACCGCGAAGTGTGCCCGGATCTTGTGAAGGCACTCAGGGTCCGGTTTGGGCCGCGCCACGTCCAGGGCGCTGACCACCAGATCGAAATCGTTCGTCAAGCCATGGGTCTCGAGAACCCGATCCATGGTGTCGGTACGATTGGTGGCCACGGCGGTGCAACAGGCCGGGCGCAGGCGCTGGAGCAGATCCCTGAGGTGGGGCTCCATGCGCATGCGGCGGATAAACGGCAGGTAGCTCATCTTGCGCCGCAGGTCCTGGGCGGCCAGGTAATCGCGCGGGTCTGAAAACAGATGCCCCAGAGAGGCGTCCACCGTGTTCATGTGGACAAAGGCCTGCTGGGCCGCGTCCATGGGCGGCCGCCCCAGCCTGGCGAGAATCTGGTTGTAGTAGGCGGCGTTGGCTTCACGCGAGTCGAACATCACCCCGTCGCAGTCGAAGGCCACCACGCGAATCATTCTCTTCCTTTCCATTCCATCTAATGGCGCGCAGACCGGTCCACCGACACCGTCTTGCCCTGGGCTTCGGCCCTGTCCGGCGCGGCAAGGATGTGACCGTACACGTGAACCTGCAGTTCGGGCCGGACAGGGTTGTCCGTCGCCAGGGTGATGGTCTCGTAGTAGCGACCCGGCTCCTTGCGCCGGTTGACGACCACCAGCCGATAGGCGGGTCGGTTGTTGTGGTGGACCATCTCGATCCGCTGATCCACGAAACGATCACCGTTGGCGCTCCGGACCGCGATGATCCTGAAAGGGAACCGCGGTTCGGGCACGATGAGGGCGCTGTGCTGCAGGGTCTCCCCCCCGTACCCCTGCAGAACGATGCGCTTGGGGTCGATGGTGGCAAATCGCATCACCTCGCCGCCGATGGACAGCTCGGCGCGCGGGCGCAGCGGATCGTTGGATTCCACCGTGATCCCCTTGCGCAGGGTTTCGCCGGCATAGCCGGAGGTAAAGACCTTCAGGGAAATCCGCCCCTCCCCGCCGGGGGGGAGCCGCTTCGGAAAGGAAACGGCCGTGCAGCCTCAGCCGGTTCGCACCTGGTAGATCTCCAGCTCGGCATCCCCGAGATTGCGCAGCACAAACTCGTGATCCACCGTTTCACCCTCCACCACGGGGGCGAAGGTACGGCGGGCCTGGGGAATCTCGATCCGGGGCGCGGCGGCGGCCGCGACCACCGCCCCGCCGATCAGGAGCACGGCCAACACCGTACCCGACAACCACATCCTGCGCATGGACACCCTCCTCTGGGGGTCTGCTGGTCGGACGATCCGGCGGCAAACACGAATCCCGCCGTCGCTCATAGCATGGATTGGGGGTCCACGTCGATGGCGACCTGGACGCCCTGCGGTACCCGGCCGGTCTGAATTTCGGTCTGAACGGCGCCCAGAACCCGGCGCAGCGCCTTCAGCGCCATCCCCTTGAACAGGATCTGCCAGCGGTAGCGGTCCGCCACCCGGGCCAGGGGCGCCGGCACCGGTCCGAGCACCTCCACCCCCCCCTCCACGGCGGCCTCGCGCCGGCCCGCGGCCACGAGAAGGGCGGCACTGGCCGCGGTGCGTTCCGGGTCGCGACCGGCCAGGCGCACCATCGCCAGACGCGAAAAGGGCGGATAGGCCAGGGCCTGGCGCAGCCCGATCTCCCGGCGGTAGAACATCTCCATGTCCTGGGCGCAGGCGGCCTGGATGCTGAAGTGCGCCGGGTTGAAGGTCTGCAGGATCACCCGGCCCGGCCGGTCGCCGCGCCCGGCCCGACCGGCCACCTGGGCCAGAAGCTGGAAGGTCCGTTCGCCGGCCCGGAAATCAGGAAAATTCAGGGTCAGATCCGCGCACACGATCCCCACCAGGGTGATGCCCGGAAAGTCGTGCCCCTTGGCCACCATCTGGGTCCCCACCAGAACGTCCACGGACCGCTCGTGGAGCCGGCGCAGCAAACGCAGGAGCTGACCGCGCCCCGAGACCGTATCCCGATCCATGCGCGCCACCCGGGCCTGGGGAAAAAGGGCCTGCACCGCGGCCTCGATCCGTTCGGTCCCCAATCCCAGGGGCCGGATCTTGTCGCTGTGGCAGTGCGGGCAGGCAATGCTGGCCGGCTGGCTGTAGCCGCAGTAATGGCATTGATACACGTTGCGCGCCCGGTGCAGGGTCAGGGCGATGTCGCAGCGGCGGCAGCGCAGGGCTTCCCCGCAGGCCCCGCAGACCGGAAAGGCGGCAAAGCCGCGCCGGTTCAAAAAGAGCAGAACCTGCTCGCCGGCCCCCAGCGCCCTTCCCATGGCGTCCACCAGCGGAGGGGTCAAAAACCGCCGCGTCCCCCGGCCCCCGCGGTGGTCTCGCAGGTCCACCACCGCCACCTGGGGCAGGGGGCGGCTTTCGATGCGCTCGGGCAGTTCCAGACGCCGATAACGGCCCTGGTGGAGGGCATACATGGCCGCCATGGAAGGGGTGGCCGACCCGAGCACCACCACCGCCCCCTCGCGCTGGCCTCGGGCCAGGGCCATGTCCCGGCCGTTGTAGCGCAGACCGTTGTCCTGCTTATAGGCCCCGTCATGCTCTTCGTCCACGATGATCAGCCCCAGACGGGCAAAAGGAGCGAAGACCGCCGAACGGGCACCGATGGCGATGGCGCTTTGCCCCCGGCGGATGAATCGCCATTGATCGTAGCGCTCGCCGGTGGAAAGGCCGCTGTGCAGCACGGCGACGCTGGCCCCAAAGCGGGCCCGGAAGCGCCGTTCGATCTGGGCGATCAGAGCGATTTCCGGAGCCAGGACCAGAACGTTGTGGCCCCGCGCCAGGGCCGCGGCGGTGGCCTGCAGGTAAACTTCCGTCTTGCCGCTGCCGGTGATCCCGGCCAGCACGAAGGCGGTGAAACCGTCCCCCAGAGCCGCGCCGATCCGGGCCAGGGCCCGATCCTGGGCCCCGGTGAGCGGCGGCGGAACGTCGGCCGCCACCGGTTCGCCCAGGGGATCCCGAAACACCGGCCGCTCCTCCACGGTCACCATCCCCTTGGCGGCCAGCGCCCGCACCCGGGCCGCCGCGCCGGGCAGGCGGGCCCTGAGGTCGGTGAGGGCCACCGCTAGGCCCTCGCCCAGCAGGGCCAGCAATTCGCGCTGCTTCGGGGATCGCACCTCCGCGGTGGCATCCGCCTGGGGATGCAGCCGAACGAAGCGCTCCATCTTGGCCCGGGTGCTGCCGCGCACCAGTTTGTGGTGGACCTGCAGCCATCCGGCGCGTTCCAGCCGTTCGAGAAGCGAGACCAGGGCCACCCCGCGCAAATGGCGGTAAAGCCCTCTGACGGGCATCGGCCGCTGGCGCAGGCGGCGCAGCAGATCCGCCTCCGGCTCGGTCGCGCGGCCCGCCTCCAGGGCCGACAGCCCCTGATCCGTAATGGCGGCCATGCGGACGTCGCCGTCGATGAGCCCCGCCGGCAAAGCGGTGCGGATCACCTCTCCTGGAGGATGCATGTAGTAGTGCGCCATCCAGCGCAGCCACGGCAGCATCGAGGCCGGCAAAAGCGGATCGTCATCGAGGACATCTTCGATGGCGCGCATCGGCTGGGCGGGGGCACTGCTTTGCGGGCCCAGGACGTAGCCGGTGGCCCGCCGGCTCCCGAAAGGCACCAGAACCCGCATTCCGGGACGCGCCGCCGAAGCCAGGTGGATCGGCACGGTGTAGCTGAAGGTCGACCACACCGGCAGGGCCAGGGCCACTTCGACGGCCGGCAGGGCCTCGCCGGAATCGCTGGCCGCAGGCGCCGCAGAATGATTTCGCTTGACACCCATCGGGGATGTATTTAGCCTTCATAAAGGACAAGGGAGCGCCCGCCCGCCACTGGCAGGCGCCAGAGGACCGCGCCGCCCGCGATCCACCCGACCCAGGGTATAATCCGGGACCGGCGGGCGTGGCAAGACCGCATCCATGGCGCGGCGTCCATCCAGGCCGCGGGAATGACCCTGAAAGGAGATGTCGTCATGGGCTTCAACAACAGACGCCTCATCATCTTGACGCTGATCGTCTGCTTGACGGTCGCTTTTCCGGCGGCCGCGGCGGACCCCGCCCGTTCCCCCAAGGACATTTCCGCCGGGGCCATGGCGGCCGATCTGCTCCTGGTCAGACCGCTGGGCATCGCGGCCACGGTCGCCGGAACGGTCCTGTACATGGTGTCGATCCCCTTTTCCGCTCCGGGCGGCAACCACCTAGATGCCCGTGAAAAACTGGTCCATGAACCTGCCCGCTTCACTTTCCAGCGTCCCCTGGGAGATTTCTGATCCACGGCGCCGGCGCCGCGCCGCGCACTGCCCGCGGCGCGGGGATGACGCCTGCGCTTGACACTCCGCCCCGATTTCCCTATAGACCTTGCCGCCGTTGAAGCCGCTTTGCATGGCGACCAGACGGCCGGCCCCCCTTTTCAAGACCCCGATCACCCGATGCCGCCACCCCAACCAAGGAGCGCGCCATGCCGGTCCAGGTCGTTTCCCACCCCCTGATCAGACACAAACTCGGTCTGCTGCGCCATCATGACATTTCCACCAAGGACTTCCGCGAGGCCGCCTCGGAGCTGGCCGCCCTGCTCACCTACGAGGCCACCAAGGATCTGGAAACCGAAGCGCAGACCATCCAGGGATGGGCGGGGCCGGTCACGGTGGACCGCATCAAGGGCAAGAAGATCACGGTGGTGCCGATCCTGCGCGCCGGGCTCGGGATGATGGACGGCGTGCTCAAGCTGATCCCCTCGGCCCGGGTCAGCGTGGTGGGGCTCTACCGCAACGAAGAGACCCTGGCGCCGGTGCGCTACTATGTCAAGATGACCGGCAACATGGCCGAACGCATGGCGCTGATCCTCGATCCCATGCTGGCCACGGGCGGCACCCTGGTGGCCGCCATCGATCTGCTCAAGGAGGCCGGCTGCCGCCAGATTCGCGGGATCTTCATCGTGGCGGCCCCCGAAGGAATCCGGCGGCTGGACCAGGCCCATCCGGACGTGGACATCTTCGTGGCCGCCGTGGACGAAAAACTCAACGAGGTCGGCTATATCCTCCCGGGCCTGGGAGATGCCGGCGACAAGATCTTCGGCACCAAATAGATTACACACCAATTCGGACAACCCCAAGGAGGTGGTATGCCCCAGGATGTTTCCACGCCGGAGTACCGTTTCAGCCCTCAGCATGCCGTCATCGGCGCCCAGATGCTCTTCGTGGCATTCGGCGCCCTGGTCCTGGTCCCCCTGCTCACCGGCCTCGATCCCAATGTGGCCCTGTTCACCGCCGGAGCCGGAACCCTGATCTTTCAGGCCGTCACCGGCGGCCGGGTGCCCATTTTCCTGGCCTCCTCGTTTGCCTTCATCGCCCCGATCATCTACGGCGTCACCACCTGGGGGATTCCCGGCACCATGTGCGGCCTGGTGGCGTCCGGCCTGCTCTACGTGGTGCTGAGCCTGTGCGTCAAGACCTTCGGTCCGGGGTTCCTCCATCGCCTTCTGCCCCCGGTGGTGGTGGGACCGGTGATCATGGTCATCGGGCTGGTTCTGGCGCCGGTGGCGGTCCACATGGCAATGGGGCGCACCGGTGACGGGAGCGCCTGGCTGGTGCCCGGCCCCACGGCGGTCGGCGTGGCCGGGGTGGCCCTGGTGACCACGGTGGTGACCTCCCTCCTGGGCCGGGGATGGTTTCGCCTGATTCCCATCCTGGTAGGGGTGGGCGCGGGCTACCTGGCGGCCCTGATCCTGGATGCCGCGGGGATTTCCTCCGCCGCCCAGGCCGGCTTCGATCCCGGCCAGCTCAAGAACTTCAGCGGCCCGGCCCTGGTCAATTTCCAGCCGGTCCTGGCGGCCCCCTGGTTCGCCGTGCCCAATTTCGTTTTTCCGCAATGGAACCTGCAGGCGATCCTGTTCATCGTGCCGGTGGCCATCGCCCCGGCCATCGAACATTTCGGCGACATTCTGGCCATCGGCAGCGTCACGGGAAAGGACTATGTCCGGTCGCCGGGGATTCACCGCACCATGCTGGGCGACGGTCTGGCCACCAGCATGGCCTCTTTTCTCGGCGGGCCGCCCAACACCACCTATTCCGAGGTCACCGGGGCCGTGACCCTGACCCGGGCCTTCAATCCGGCCGTGATGACCTGGGCGGCCATCTTCGCCGTCCTGCTGGCCTTCGTGGGCAAGGTGGGGGCCCTGCTGCAAACCATTCCCGTTCCGGTGATGGGCGGGATCATGCTGCTCCTCTTCGGGGCCATCACCGTGGTGGGCCTCAACACCCTGGTCAAGGCCGGCCAGGACCTGACCCGGCCGCGCAACCTGACCATCGTGGCCCTGATTCTGGTCTGCGGCATCGGCGGGATGGTCCTGTCCATCGGCGCCTTCAGCCTCGGCGGGATCGGCCTGGCCGGAATCCTCGGGGTGGTCCTCAATCTGCTTCTGCCAGCCGATGGACAATCCGCGCCCAAGGCGGATCCGGACGCCGCCTGAAACCGAGGCGCCCTGGAAAAAAGAGGGATGGACCGGTGCCGCCCGCGTCCATCCCTTCTTTGGCCGGTCGCCACTTGCTTTCCGTCTTGCCCCCTGCTTTATTCCCCCGGCCGCCGGATCGGCTGGGGCTCGCGATCCTCGCGCGCGCTCATGGGCACATAATCGGTCTGCCGGGGACCGATGTAGATCTGCCGCGGCCGGGACAAGCGCCAGTCGGGGTCGTCCATGCTCTCCTTCCACTGGGCGATCCACCCGGGCAGCCGCCCGATGGCGAACATCACGGTGAACATGGCCGTGGGGATGCCCATGGCCCGCAGCACGATGCCGCTGTAAAAATCGACGTTGGGATAAAGATGGTTGTCGACGAAATAGGCGTCTCTCAGGGTCCGCGCCTCCAGTTCCCGGGCGATATCCATCAGCGGATCGGCGATGTGCAGCTTGTCCAGAAGCCGGTCGCAGACCTTTTTCATGATCCGGGCCCGCGGATCGTAGGTCTTGTAGACCCGATGGCCGAAGCCCATCAGGCGGAACGGATCCGACCGGTCCTTGGCCCTTTCAATCACCCGGTCGATGGACTCGCCCCCCCTGTGGATCGTCTGGAGCATTTCGATCACCGCCTGGTTGGCCCCCCCGTGCAGCGGCCCCCAGAGGGCGGCGATCCCGGCCGAAATGGCGGCATAGAGGTTCACGCGGCCGCTGCCCACCATGCGCACGGTGGAGGTGGAGCAGTTCTGCTCGTGGTCGGCGTGCAGGATCCAAAAGACGTTCAGGGCGTCCACCAGGTCCTGATCCACCACGTAGGGGCGCACCGGCGTGTCGAACATCATGTTGAGAAAGTTGGCGCAGTAGGACAGATCCGGACGCGGGTAGACGATGCGGTGACCGCGGCTGATCTTGTAGGAGAGGGCCGCCATGGTGCGCACCTTGCTCACCAGGCGGGTGACCGTCATGTCGATCTCCTCCTCGATGGTCTGCAGTTCGGGGTAGAAGCTGCGCAGAGCGTTGACCATGGCCGAAAGGATCCCCATGGGATGCGATCCGCGGGGAAAGGTTTCGTAAAAGCTGCGCATGTCTTCGTGGACCAGGCTGTGATCGTTGAGCAGGACCGAAAAGCGGGTCAGCTCGCGGCGCGATGGAAGCCTGCCGTGGATCAGAAGGTAGGCGGTTTCCACGAAGCTGGAATGTTCGGCGAGCTGCTCCACCGGGATCCCGCGATAGCGCAGGATGCCGCGTTCACCGTCCATGAAGGTGATGCGCGACAGGCAGCTTCCCGTGTTGACGTATCCCGGATCCAGAGTGATCAGACCGGTGCGCCGGCGCAGTTCGCCGATATCCACCGCCTTTTCGCCTTCGGTCCCCGTTACCAGGGGCAGCTCGAAGGTCTGGCCATTGTAGATCAGTTTTACCGTTTCGTCGCTCATGGCATCGCTCCTGGGATGGACACCGGCGCCGGCCGTCCGCCTTTCCGACGCCCGCAACGGCCCTGGCGCCCATGGGGCGGGGAAAACCGGCGGCGCAGATGGCAGAAAGGAAACACCGGAAGGTGAGGGCCGAGCGGTTCCGCACCGGCATTAAAAGGCCCTGATGAAAAAAGCGTGTTAGATTAGCCCAATCACCGCAGGCGGTCAAGGCGGCCCGGCGATTTCAGGATCATAGCGGTTCTAAAGGCAACATCTTCCGGTCTGTTCTGTCACAAAACGAAAACTTGTGTTGTCATTCGATCTTTTCTCCCGTATACATCAGCTTTCCGGATACCATCAGCGGGTCGCCCATGTTCGGCAAGCGCCGCTGGACAACCGCGAAGGTCACGATGCAGATCGACGTCCACCAGGTCAGCAAGCGCTACGGC